>JAQICZ010000037.1 GCA_027858295.1 Nanobdellota archaeon
GAATTAGTTCATTCAGAATCTCCTTATCCAATGCCATTTAACTATGGTGGTTTCAGAGGAGCTATTAAGATTTACAAAGTTAATACTGAAAATATGACTGACATCATCCCAAGAGAAGAGTTTACACAAATCTCTGGTGGTTACGGTGAGCTTGATGATTTGCAGTTTATTCGGTAGGTGTTGAGTTCTTAGTAGTTTGATTTTTAGCTTATTATTTTTATATATTGGTCCTTCGGACTGATTTTCACACCAAAATACATTCATCTCATACAAAATTTCGTTAAATCGTTTTGCATCGATTTAACCTGCCTGAAATTTTGGCACGCCATATTCTCAAGCGAATGGCTGAGCTTTTTGTTGCTTTGATTCTTGGCACTGATATGAAGGCCCACCCAGGGCATAATATTATCAACTGCGTTGCGGGCATGGGGTGTTGTTGATTTTTTGGTGGTTAACTTCATGTTATTTTATTTGTCATTAATTTTTTGCATAATCCGTGAAATCCGTTTCATCCGCGAGCTAATATGTCTTTTATCTGGTATCTCTATATTGACCAATCTGGTGATAAAAATCGATAACTCCCATACAAAATTTCGTTAAAACTTTTCCAAGGGTTTTAACCTGTCTGAAATTTTGGCACCCATATTCCCAAGCGAATGGTGCCTGGCTTAGCCCAGGTATATTAGAACAATAATTGGTTCAACTAAGCCTCAATTGATAAATAATCTCCAGCAGTTCCTTGTTCCCTATAATCTGTGGCCTGAGAAAATCCACTCAGGTTCTCGCGCCCTCCTTGTGGTGGAGTTAGAGACCTAAATATTAAATTGGTTATTCTATCAATTAGACTCATCGGTTCATAGTCTACCCCCAATATTCACCACCTCACCCCCAATATCTTTAAATAATAATTTTTCTTGCAATCTATACTATGTCAAAGCAAGCAAAGATAGCAATAGTCCTAGGAACTAGGGCTGAATTAATCAAGACATTTCCTGTTATGTTAGAGTTGAATAAGCAAAAGATTCCCTATTATTTTATTGCCTCAGGACAGCACAACTTGAATGAGCTTTGTGATAAGTTCGGTGTTAAGAGACCAGACATTTCCCTCTCAGTTGAACATAGTGGAAGTTCAAGGTTCAATTCAAAAGAGTTAAAGGCAATTATGTGGAATTTGGGACTTATCTTTAAAATTAAAAAAGAATTGAAATCTTTGAAAAATCTAAAGTATGTAATATATCATGGGGACACTATGACAACTTTTACTTCTTCCTTAGCATCATCAAGATTATTCAACCCCTTAAAGAAATATAAGAACGTTCATCTTGAAGCGGGGCTTAGAAGCTTTAACGTCTTTGAGCCCTTTCCAGAAGAGATTTCCAGAAGAGTAGCAGGAATGTTCTCAAAAGTTCTTTTGGCTCCGTCAGCCCTCTCAAAATGGCATCTAAGACACAAAAAAGGTAAGGAAGTACATGTGGTTGGCAATACGGTTGTGGATTCAGCCCTTCATGCATTGGACCTTGCAAAAAAGAAAAAAGTAAAAATCCTCTCAAAAAAGAAATTCGCTCTAATTACAGTTCACAGACACGAGAACCTAAAATCAAAAGAAAGATTATCAAAAATAGTAGACATCCTAAACTCAATCACAATAGACTCCTATTTCGCAATGCATACAAACACAGAATCAAAGCTAAAACAATTCGGCCTCTACGATAAACTAATGCAAAACAAAAAAATAAAAATAATGCCCCCAATGGATTACCCAGAATTCATAGCCCAGCTCGAACAATGCTCCCTAATAGTCTGCGACGGCGGCTCAATGCAAGAAGAATCATTAATCTTTGGGAAGCCTTGTGTTGTTCTCAGAATGGCAACAGAACGCCAAGAAGGTCTGAAAACAAACTTTCAATTCCTGAGTAAATTAGATGTTGAGCAAAGCAAAGCAAAGATTCAAGAATATTTGTCTAAAGACTTTAAAATAGAAAAATACTCAAACCCCTATGGAGAAAAGGGCGTTAGTAAAAAGGTTGTGGAGATTTTGAAAAAATGAAAGAATTAAAATTACATTTAGGTTGTGGAAATGATTATAGGAAAGGATATGTTAATTGCGATATGTCAAAAGAAGTTAATCCTGACAAAGTAGTTGATTTGGAGAAGCCATTGAAAATGTTCAAAGACAACTCAGTAGATGAAATAGTTGCAAATCATGTTTTGGAGCATATACAGAATTTTATTCCATTAATACATGAATTCCATAGAATTTGTAAGAAGGGTGCAAAGATAAAGATTAAGGTTCCTTTCTACTCTTCGTGGGGGCAATTCAATGACCCCACTCATGTAAGGTCATTTACTCCGTTTACATTTGGATATTTTAGAAAAGGTAATTATTCTCATGAAGTATCTGCAAATAAAGATATGTTTGATATCTCGAAGGTAAAAATAAATTATGGTGTTGGGGCTTCTTCTAAGTTAAATTGGTTAATGAATCCAATAGTAAATTTTCATCATGCATTATATTGTAGATTCTTTGCTTGGATTTTACCCTCTTCTGAACTAGAATTTGAATTAATCGTGATAAAATGAATAAAAAAATAAAAGTCCACCTTCAATATCCCTGGAAATTCCCAGATAGCCCATATTACAAATACTTAGTAGATTCTCCGCCAGAAGGCATTGAATTTCAGAATACTAAGAAACAAAAAGGTGTAATTACAAGTAAGAGATTTTTTTGGTTTTCTAACTTTTTGAAAAGAAATATTCGTAAGTGGAAAAATAAATTAAATTTGGCAATTCCAAATGCCCATACAAGCCCAAAAGGCGATTATGATTTAATACATTGCGCACATTGTTTAAGTAAAAATAAAGATAAGCCTTGGGTTGCGGATATAGAGTCTTGGTGGTCAATGTATTTATCTGGATATTACTCTGAAAGAGCTAGAAAGAAAGTAGAAACAATACTTCTAAATGAAAATTGCAAAAAGGTGCTACCATGGACAGAAAAAACAAAAAATGAGATTCTAGAAAAATTTCCAGGAATAAAAGATAAAATAGAGGTTTTATATCCGGCAGTTCCAGAAATAAAAAATTTAAAAAAAACAAAAAGCAAAAAATTAAAAATAATTTTTATTGCAAGATACTTTGACTTAAAGGGAGGGGACATAGCATTAATGATTCTAGAAAAATTAAGAAAAAAGTACGGCATTGAGGGGATAGTAGTTTCAAATGTTCCGGAAAAATTAGCAAAAAAGTATCCGAAATTAAAAATATATAATTTAATTCCTCAAAAAGAATTATTTAGACTAATGCAGGATTCAGATATTTTTTTATATCCTAGTTTTATGGATACTTTTGGGTTTTCATCCCTAGAAGCAATGTCTTTTGGATTGCCTGCAGTTTC
>JAQICZ010000025.1 GCA_027858295.1 Nanobdellota archaeon
AGAAGTATCCGACAAAACAAAACTAACATGCTCCATCGGAATAGCAAACTGCCGAGTTACTGCTAAGATTGCAAGCGACTTCAAGAAACCAGCTGGCTGCACAGTTGTAGATAACCAAAAAGAATTCCTAGCCCCACTCGCAGTAAAAAAGATACCAGGAATTGGTAAAAAGTCAATCTCAAAATATCACAAAAGCGGCATCCTTACAGTTGGAGATTTAGCAAACGCAGATGTATTCAAGCTCATGGATATCGGTGGAAAACATGCAGTCGAATATCAAAAAATTGCAAAAGGTGAGAAGCAAGTAGAACTAATGAAACACGAAGAACGAAAATCCGTTTCACTCGAACACACCTTTAAATCCAATCAATTGAACAAATACGGGTTACTCGAAGCAATAGATATAATGTGCCTAAAAATCCACGCAAGAATCAAAAACGAACAATTCAAAACAATCTCAATAAAAATAAAAAACAGCAGATTCAAAGCAATCACAAGAGATTACTCACTACAAAGCCCAACCAACTCCCTAAAAAAGCTAAAAGAAATCACCCATCAATTATTCAACAGGGCATATGAAGAAAATACCTCAATCAGATTAATAGGAGTCAAAGTAACAAACTTCACAAGAGAATCTGCTAAGCAGGCGACCTTAGAAGAATTCTAGAAACCGTAAACCGTAAACCGTAAACCGTCTACAGTCAACAGTTTACCGTCTACCACTTACCGTCAACAGTCTACCGTAAACCGTAAACCGTTGATAGTTGACAGCTGACTTCATGTAGCCACTCTGTAAAATCTATATCTTCAACTCAAACCCGAAGGGTAACATTAATATGATAAACCATACTTTTACTTAGCTCCAAAGAATTTGGAGAGTAAAAACATTATCCACTGCGTTAGCAGGCATAAATTGCTCAACTCAAATAAACCATCCAATATTAACCAAAAACCAACACCCCAACCACCACCTCATAACGCTCCAAATATGCCCGTAGAATTAACCCAACTTGCCCAAATCTAACTAAAAAATATCAATCTTCCTTATCTGACATCTGACATCTGAAAACCAGTTACCCTTCGGGCGGGTGAATTGAGTTTAGTTCTTTGACAGTTTGAGGCCATTGAAGTTGCTCAATTGAGATTTAGTTGAACAGAGTATTGTCCCTATAATCTGGGGCCTGAGAAGATTCACTCAGGTTCTCGCGCCCTCCTTGTGGTGGAATTAGAGACCTAAATACCATTTGGCAAAAGGCAGATTAGTATAGAAACAATTGAATTAATGTTACCTTCGGTTCGGTCGTTTAAGTCTAAGTCTTTGGTAGCTAAAAGACATTGAGTTGCCCAATTGAGTAATTAATCTAAACCCAACCTGCACGCACCGATACAAAATGCCGCAGACTTTTTGGCAAGCCATAAAAACAAAGCGAATGGCATTACGAGTAATAATTCAACGGCCCAAATATAACTAAAAAATACCAATCTGTCCTAAATCCTGTAATTCCTGTCCATCCGTGAGCAAACCTGCCCTAACCCAAAAATTCTTTGAATTATTTTTTATCAAGATGCTGCTAAATTAATTTTAGTAAATCGTCTGATTAGTAAAATTGATTTAGTAGTATATTGGTGAAAAAGAAACAAAGAATCACCCAAACATATCTTCAATATCCGATATATTAATCTCCTTCCCAAAGGAAGCCTCTTCAGTAATCAAATCATCCACAAGCTTCTTTTTCGAATCCTGCAACTTCAAAATCTTCTCTTCAATAGTCCCCTCAGCAATCATTTTATACACAAAGACCTTATTCTCCTGACCAATTCTATGAGCCCTGTCCATAGCCTGTGACTCCACAGCAGGATTCCACCAAGGATCAACAATGAAAACATAATCAGCACTAGTTAAATTCAATCCAACTCCACCAGCCTTAATACTAATCAAGAATGCTTCAGCTTCTTCTTCATTCTGGAAACGAGAAACAACACCTTGCCTGTCCTTAGTCTTTCCATCCAAATAAGAATACTTCAAATCCTTCTTCTCAAATTCATCTTTAATGATTGTAAGCATTTTAACAAAGGAAGAGAAAATCAAAACCTTATGTCCTTCTCTCATAACCTTTTCAACTTCCATCATCAATAAGTCAAACTTAGCACTACTACCTTTGTACTCAGTATCAATCATCTTTGGATGCAGAGAAATCTGACGAAGTTTCATCAAACCTTCAAGAATCTTCAACTTAGCCCCATTAATACCCTTCTCATCAATAGCACTCTTAATTTCATTCTTGTAATATTCTTTCCAATTATCATAAATCTCTTTTTCATCTAGAGAGAAAGTACTCTTGATAACCATTTCAGTCTTATCAGGGAGCTCATCAGAAATAATCTTTTTAGTTCTACGCAACAAGAACGGATTAATCAATTTCCGAAGTGACGCACTAACATTAGCATCCTTATTCTTTTCAATTGGATTAACAAAATTCTCCTTAAAAGAATCATAAGATCCCAAATATCCAGGGTTTAAGAAATTAAACAAAGACCAAAGCTCAGTTAAATTATTTTGTATAGGAGTTCCTGAAACAGCCAACTTATTTTTACTCTTCAATGCAAATACACTCTTAGCACTAATCGAAGCAGGATTCTTAATAGTATGAGCTTCATCTAAAATAATATATTCAAATTCTTTAGAGACAAACAGTTCCAAATCATTTCGAATCACACCATAAGTTGTAATAACCAAATCGTTTTCTTTAAGCATCTTTTCAAATCCTTTCTTATCTCTCTTAACACCATGATAAATCTGAACCTTTAAGCCTGGAGTAAATTTCTCAGCTTCAGCTTTCCAATTAAATACAAGCGATGTTGGCACAACAGCTAAGGAAGTAGTATTCTTTTTTTCCTCAGAAACTTTTTGCAACATAGTCAAAGCCTGAAGCGTTTTACCAAGCCCCATATCATCTGCAAGAACACCATTAAATTCAAATTCTCGTAAGAAATTTAACCAGTCAAATCCAGCCTTCTGATAAGGTCTAAGAACTGCCTTAACCTTCTTTGAAACAGTTGATGGTTTAATCTTATTGAAATTTCTGAAACTAGCAATAACTTTACTTATACTCGAATCCATATCAGCCTTATCTGCGAGTCCCATAACAGAATCCAAAATAGCTAAATGATGCTTAGATAATTTAACACCATCTTCTAGATCAAAAAATCCGCCATATCCCTTCAAATTATGAACCCAATTCTTTGGAATTACGGCTCTGTTACCGTCAGATAATTCAACAAACCTTTTATTGTTAAAAACAGCTTCTAGTACTTTCTTCATATCAATCTTATGTTTTCCAAACTGAACAGTCCCCTTCAAATCAAACCAATCCCCATTCTTCGAAGTATTCATAACCATCTTAGCAGAACTCTTCACTACTCTGAAATTGAATAATTTATCTTCACCTAAAATTTCAACACCCATATTAGAAATTGCAGGAATACTCTCCGAAACAAAGTCAATCAAATCACAATCTAAAACAAATTCATCCTTCTCATCATGAGTAACAATATGATAATTATTTAATTTTTCAATAACCTCGTCCTCATATTCAAAATCTCTATGTACATCAATAATCGCATTATCCTCAACCAAAATAAGCTCTTTATTCGCAGAAAAATAGTCCACTGTCTGCCCAGAATAATCAAACTTTAACTTAACCTTCGCTGTAATTCCAGACTTCTCTAAAAAGATTTTAGCAACAGGTGTCACTTGTTTAGTATCTCTCTTCAAACTCTTAGATAACTTAAATTCAAAATCATCTAAAACTTCTTTATAGTAAGTTGAGAAAAATTCTCTAAGTTCGTTTTCAGTTAATTGAAGTCTCTTTGGGAATCTAATAATTCCTCTAGCAAGATCTAAATTTTCAGCACTCTTATACTCGTAGAACTTCCTTTCACTATCATCGAGAATCCATAAAGTAGTATTTCCTATATCTAAGAAGTTAGTATCTAAGAGACTCTTTCTCTCTTCTCCAGCAACAAAGAACGGTTCTAAAACATATTTGTCCTTATTCTTCTTAATCTCCCATACAATTTCAAATTGATTCTTAGAAAAAATAGCATTAAAGATAACTTCCTTTTCACTCAAATAAACATCCCTCAAAGCAGGCATCATCAAATCAGTATTAACATCATAAAACTTACTCTTCTGAAATCCACCAGTAGAATATCTCATCCCATAATTATCACCATTAATAAAATCCAGAGCCTTTCGGACATTCTTGCTAATATCCCATTTATCAGTATCAAAATTCTTTCCATTAAATTTAACAGGGGCTCCATAGCTACCATCTTTCTTAATAATTCCTCTCTCAATAGACAAAATTTGCCTCTCTTGATTAAATTCCTCAAAATTAAAATAAATCATATACTGTCTTTCAGCTTCCTCTTTCCTTGGTAACAAATCTCTAAAATAATTTAAATCACTCAACGAAACCTCACCTGAAAACTTTTTAGCCTTACACAGCTTCTCATTGAAATCATTCTTTTCTTTTTTCAAAAGCTTGTAAATTAAAGCAGCACCCGCATGTTGACAACCCTTGTCTTCCTTACTATTACAACTACAAAAAGAATCAAATTCATCATTATGAATTTCCAAATTAACATCATAACCCTTTTTATCGTCACGAATCAAAACATATAATTTATCCTTATCATCAAGACTTTTTCGAATAATATCTAAATTCTCATATAAATCAATAGCTTGATCCCAATATTTCTCGTGGATAGAATCAAAAAATAACGCCATCTGCTGCTTTGTCAACTTTAATTTTAACAATCGCGTCGCTGCATCTCCAGTTTTCTTCTTTGCCATTTTATCGGGAGAAACCTTGGCATTATAAATCTTTCTAATATAGTTCTTTAGAGCTGGTCTTGTCGCAGTTCTTCATAAAAATTCAAAAATAATCAGAATATGAAGTAATTCTCAAAACTACTCTGTAAATCCGACATTTGACATACATTCTATCTTAATAAAAAAGCATATTCGCAAGCTCAATCTCAACCACCAAAGAATCAAAATCACCCAATGCCCGCAGCGCGAACGACTAATTCAATCTGCCCTAATCTAACTAAAAAATATCAATAACCTTCTCCACCCACAAACAAAATACCTTCACAAGTTCATCAATAAAAACATAATCCACTGCGTTGGCAGGCATAAATTGTTCAACTCAAATAAAATAGCTTCTTCTCCCAATTTTGAGCAAAAACTTAAACTCCAAGTATGCCCTTATATTAACTCAACTTGTCTTCATATCAATCATTTTTCAAAAAACATCTCTTAATAGTAGATTTACTAATCTTCTTACTACTAGAACAAGCATTCAATAAATCATTAGAAACACACTCCTTAAAATAGCAAACAGAAACTTTCTTTCCTAAACTCTCAGCCTTCTCAATCAAAGGAGCAAAGTCACCATCGCTAGAAATTAAAAATGCTTTATCATATTTATTCTCATAAGCACAAGAAATCATATCTAGAGTCAAATAAACATCATCGCCTTTAATGATATGATACTTTTCACCAAAGCCATCCATTCTTGGTTTCCTTTTGCATAAAATCAGATTACAATTGTTTATTTTTCTTAATCTCTGAAACATTTTATGTTGTTTCCAATATAAATTTTTATTATATGATTGAATCAAGGAAGCATTATAATAGTAAATCTCTATTAAATCATCATTTTCAATTAATTCACTAAAATATTTTCTAAAATCAAAATATAAGTCAGAATATTGATTGCCAAACGTTCTTATCCCATGAAAGAAATTAGCTCCATCAATAAATATGCAAACTCTTCTTTTCATCAAAAACAAAGCCAGAAAAATATTATATTACTTACCAGAAAATTTTATCCAAAAATAAAAAGCCGGCCTTGGCATTAAAGCCCAGTACCGGGAATACAAATCGGGTCTCCTTTTGCAAGGCTTATGAGCCTCCCGTGGCACAATAAATATAGCATTTCTCAATTATTAAACCTTTCGACAAATAAATACCCTGTTGACTCAATCTACCTTCTCCACCCACAAACAAATACCTTCGCAAGCTCATCAATAAAAACATAATATCCTCTACGTGTTATCAGGCATAAATTATTCAACTAAAATAAAGTAATATTCTCAAAACTACTCTGTAAATCCGACATTTTACATGCCCGCACCGCAGGTGATAACTCAACTTGCCCTTTCCGTCCACCGTGAACCGTCCACCGTCAACCGTCAACTGTAAACCGTTCCTAAATACACCACTCACTAAACAAAATTTCGTCAAAGATTTTCCCAAGGATTTTTGACCGGTCTGAAATTTTTGTTTTCTCATACACAGAATGCGAATGATTGTTCTGGGATAAGTCCTCTATCCTAAATACACCATTCTCTAAACAAAATTTCGTCAAAGATTTTCCCAAGGATTTTTGACTGGTCTGAAATTTTTGTTTTCTCATACACAGAATGCGAATGATTGTTCTGAGATAAGTCCTCTATCCTAAATACACCATTCGCTAAACTTAGCTCGCTCATCTAAATCCTTACCGCTATAAGCTTTCCAAAGTCCCTTGGCAAATTCAGTATCAGTCTCCTGGTCAAAAACAATAGTCGGCCCAGGAATATCTTCTCTAAATACAATATTCCATTTCAAATCCTTAGCAACTTCTTTAATAAAAATATTTTCCTCCTCATTTCGACCAACAAACAATAACCCATCTTTCTTGAACATTCGCCCCCTCTTCAAAAACAAAATCTCCAGATAATTAGGCAACCTATCCCCAACATAATCATACAGAATCTTCAGCTTCTTAGAATAAACTTCTTCACAAAGTAAACACCCTCCCCCAGGCCCAGGATATTTAATCTTATATTCATCAGCCATCCTCATCTGAACTTCCCTTCTTCTTCCTTCAACACTCAAAAATTTCTCTCGGTCAACAACTCCTTCCTTCTCATAATCAGTTTCAGGCAAAACCTTAGCAGACAAAGGACGAACAATCTTACCAGTTAATCCAGACATCTCATCATCAAACAAAAGAGTATTCCTCTTCTGGCTCATCGGTCTTTGTCCAGATACCTCACCAGTAACCATAATGTCACAGCCAAGCTTTTCTTTTATCTCCCAACCCTTCTTGAAGATATAAATTTTACAATCCTTACAAGGATTCATAGCAGTCCCACGACCATGTCTTGGTTTCTTAACAATTTGAACATATTCCAAAAAATTATCTGCCTTAGTCGCATCAATAATATGTAAATGAAATCCCTGAGTCTGTGCAAAATTAAAAATACAAGGTAAATTATTACAACACCCACCACCAAAAGGCAACTTAACAAAAGCCAAATGAATCTCAAACCCTTGCTCCTCAATCATTTTTGCAGCAATACGACTATCTAAACCACCCGAAAACAGCACAAGTGCTTTTTTCTTTGGTCCTTCGGTCTGCGGTTTGCGGTCTGCAGTCTGCGTTTTCTTTTCCATAGAAATGAAGAATTTTTCATACTTTTAAGAGTATCGGAGCGTCATTCGCATTCTGTTTATGAGAAAATAAAATCTCAGACAGAAAAAATCCCTTGGGAAAGATTTTTTGGAAATTTTATTTAAAGAGTATTGGAGGGTTGAATATGTCTGAATGTCAGTGCAGAATTGTAATATTTTATTGTATATAGCACAATGGGCAGATTGATATATTTGGTTAGTTTCAGGCAAGTTAAATTAATGTTAGCCTTCGGCTCTGGAAATTGCTGGAGGTTAATACTTAATTGAGATTTATTCTAATACAGCTTCACCAATTGACTTGTTTAAACTTTTACTTCTCACAACTCAGCTCAAATCGCGAAGCGATATACACTTAACTCAACTACCTTAGCAGAGCAAGTTTGGACTGCGCTAGCGCGTCCAAAAACGCAGCGAGTGTGTAATAATAATCTAAACTAATATCAACTCCAAATAAAAATCAACTGGGGACGATGAAAGGGAATTCGCATCCCCCAGTTAAAGTTCTCATAAATGAGCATGATATTTTTCTATTCCAACAACTAATGACTAATAACTAACAACTATAATTTTGTTTTGCAAAATCATTCATATCTCAAAGCATCAACAGGTTTCATTCTCGAAGCATTATATGCAGGGATAGCACCAGCAATCATACCAATCACAATAGAAAATCCAAGCATGATTAAAATCAAATTAGGACTTATCAATGTTGAACTAAGCATTCCAGGACCAGTTCCGCCACCCATCATATTACCAATTAACGAAGATGCAGCAATACCAAGTATTGCACCACCAATTCCACCAACAAGCCCAATCATTCCAGAATTCAACAAAAAGATTGATAGAACATCTTTATTCTTAGCACCAATAGCTTTCATAATTCCAATTTCTCGTGTCTTCTCTAAAACCGAAGTAAACATAGTGTTAGCAATTCCAATAGCACCAACAAGAAGAGAAATAGCTGCAATAGCTCCTAAAAATAAAGCCATTGTGTTCATAGTATCACTCATTGTTTCTTGCATAGATTTCATATCAGTTACCGTAAAGTCTCTATCTTTCTCATTCAAAATACCCCTTGCAAGCTTCAACTTTTTAGTAATAGCTTCAAGAGTATCATCAAATAACATATCATCTTCAGCATTATCAAGCTTAATACTAATAGAATCAAATTCTTTATCTCCGACATCCTCAAGTACAATTCTAGCCTGATCTATTGGCATAAACACTGAACTTGAATCAGCCAAAATTCCAACAACTTTAAAGGACTTGCCTTCAATTTCTATTTTTCTATTTAACGGGATTCCCTCAAATGTTTCATCAGCAAGCCTCTCTCCAATCACAACAGAATAAGCATCAGCTTTTGTCAAAAAACGACCTTCAGTAAGTTCTTCCGTAGTAATATCTTTCCATATTTCTGTATCAACTCCAGTAATTGTCTGGTCTATGCTGTCTCCTTCAAATACAATATTTACACTTGCAGAAACCTGCCCCATAACATATCTAACGTTTGATATTGACCTTAAAACAATTATATCTTTATTCGTTAAATTTTTTTGTTCATCAGCACCAGCATTAGCAGAAACTCCTGGATCTTGAAATCTTCCGTGGCCCATACCAAAACCACCAGCTTTAGACATGCCGGGAGTAACTGTAACAATATCACCACCAAGCCCACCTAATTGGCTCTCAAGACTAGCCTGTGCACCTTGACTGATAGACAGAATAGCAATTACAGCAGCAATACCAATTACAATACCAACTATTGTTAACCAGCTTCTAAGCTTCGAATTCACCAATATATTCCAAGCAAGTTGGAATGATTTTTTCGCTTTCATTGAATATTTTTCTGAGGAAAACTTTCCAAGGTTTTCCGATTGTTTGAAAAATGTTCTTCGCTAAACAAAATCAAAGATTTTGTTTTCCCATACACAGTATGCGAATGGCGAGGACCGCAACAAATCATAAAGATTTGTGAAGTTCCATTTTTCATTTTTTTATAAGACCATTAGTCTTTTGAATATGAACCCTCTGGAAATAAATTGAGAGTGAACCAAAAAAGTTATTATTATTTTTTCTTTTTGAATAGATTAATTATCTTTTTTCTAAATCCTAGTAAGAGCAATACAACAGCAGTTACAAGAATCCATGTTAAATTATTATTACTAGTTTGTTGAGTCATTCCTTTTCCAGAACCATCTCTTGCAAATCCTTCAGGTAAACCTTCAGCAGACATTGCAGCCTTTGAAGATAAGTCTAAAGGTAATTCTAAGTAAATAGTCCGTCTTTCATTTATGTTATCTGTATAATCAATCTGAAAGGTAACTACAGAATCACTAGCTCTACCAATTTGCTTAACATCAAAACTAACAATAGTATAATCACCATTATCAAGATTACCAACCATCTGTCCAGATGCCCCCGTAGCCACAAAATTATCTTGTTGTGGAACCTTTACAATAACAGAGTTCGCAACATTCTTACCAGTATTAGCAAGTGCAAGAGAAATAGAATTCCCCTCAACTTCTTGAATAACACCATCAAACATAGTTTGAGCCTCATCAATAGTAATATCAAATTCCTTTGAAGTCCATCCAGATGATGAAGACAATCTATACCTTAATTCAATAGGATTACTTCCCTCAACAGCATCTTTGTCAACTCTAACTTTATATTCAAGTAATGCAGATTCTCCTAGCATTCCTTGGAATGTTCGAGAAGCCTCTTCGTTCGAATCTAAACTAAAAGGATATTGAGGGTTTAATTCAAATGTAGCATCCTTAACCTCGTTACCTGTTTTTTTAACCAAAATCCATAAAGTAAAATATTCACCAGGACTAACTGGATAAGGTTCGTACTTTAAAGATTCTATCTGAAGTGAAGTTGAATCAATATTACTATAATCAGAAAATGTTTCCTCATAAGTCGCAGCAACTGCAAAACTCATAGAGAGAAGCAGGAACACAAATGTAAATATGTATATATTTTTTTTCATTATTTCTTCCTCCCTTTTAACATTTTATGGGTGGAAAACTTTACCAAGGGTTTTCCAATTGTCTGAAAATGTTCTTCGCCAAACAAATCTTTAGATTTGTTTTCCCATACGCAGGATGAGAATGGTGCCTTACTGGAATCCCAAAAAGAGATTCCGAGGACCGGAGTAAATTCGTAAAATTTACGGAGTTTCATCTTTTGTGCCTCGTCTTAATATTTATGATAACACCGTCATGTAACTCAACAACCTTAGTCCCAAATTGAATCAAATCTTGATCATGCGTAATTAATATGATAGTTTTGCCTTCTTCTTGATTCGTCTTTCTTAAAAAATTCATAACCTCTTGTCCTGACTTACTATCCAAATTTCCAGTAGGCTCATCAGCTAAAATAATCTCAGGATTATTAGATAGAGAACGAGCAATAGCAACTCTTTGTTGCTGTCCCCCTGAAAGCTCGCCTGGTTTATGATGAAGTCTATTCGAAAGCCCAAGTCCCCCTAATATTTTTGTTGCATGAATTCTGGACTTCTCTTCATTTCCTTCAATAAAATCATTCGGTAACATAACATTATCTAAAGCTGTAAGAGTAGGAATTAAATTAAACTTTTGAAAAATAAACCCAATAGTTTCCCCCCTAAGAGTTGCAACTTCTGATTCAGTCATTTTAGAAATATTTTTACCTTGAAGATAAACCTCGCCTCTAGTTGGAGTATCAAGAGCACCAACAATATTCATCATAGTAGATTTCCCAGAACCTGAAGGACCAGTAATCACAACAAAATCTCCCTGATAAACCTCTAAATTAATATCCTTAAGAACTTTTAACAGGCCAGCCTTACCCATGTCATATGTTTTATACACATTCTTAATTGTTATTAATTCTTTCTTTTTCATTGATTTCCCTTCCGTCAATACTATGCATATTAACAGACTTCTTCTAATTAATCTATTTACAGGTATTCTTTTTATAAGTAAAGGGAAACAAAAAGGTACATTTTAAGTCCATATTTTTTAAAAAGTTAAATAAGCCTTTCTTCTTTATTATAATAAGATGCCATTCCACAATATGCCACAATTAGGGATTGATCCAGTCCTTGAAAGTATGTTTTCCTTAATTGTGATTTTCGCTTGTTTTCTAATATATTTCAAAACAAAAGAAATCTACGAACTCTCCGGCCACAAAGGTGTGAAATATTTTAGATACATATTCTTAACATTCGGTATAACACATTTATCAAGAGTCGCTGTAAAATGGATTATTCCACAATTTCATCCAAGATTTATACCCGACTTAAGCGTATTCCAAACAATAGGAATTAGCTTTTTTTCAATGCTAATGATTTACACAAGCACCCTGATGTTTATCTATTTACTTTTAACTTTCCTATGGGAAAAAGTAGATAATTCATTCGTTTCAAAGGCTTGGTTTATTCATAGTGTAGCTCTATTAGTAATAGTTTTGACGCTATTCCAAAATAGAAGATATATGTTTATCTTATTCCAGTTGATATCTTTTATTGGTGCAATGTTTTTGTTAACAATACACAATAAAAAAGTCTTTAAGAAAAAACAGAATCCTTTGATAATCGCAACCTATGCAATCATCTTTGGTCATTTTATAATAATACAACTCTTGGAGATGTTTTCAATGATTTTCCCAAAAATTGGAACAGTAATATATATTGCAGCCTTGTGCTTCTTCGTAGTTCTCGTTGACAGAGTTTATATCCATTTCTCAAAATCAAATCAATCAACAAGGGAGTTCAAAAATGCAGAAAAGAGGCCGACTAGAAGTCATCCGGGACATACTAAGAATAATAAAAGACAAAAATAATTCAATAAAGCCAACACCTTTACTGAGATATTCAAATCTTTCTAGCCAGCGCTTTGCCGAATACCATAAAGAACTAATAGAAAAGAAGTTCATTGAAGAAACCGAAGATAAAAAAGGAAAAAAATCAATATCCCTAACAAGCAAAGGTTTCAAATTCATAGAAAAGTACTCCCTAATAGTTGATTTTATAGACGACTTCGGACTATAAATAATTTCTATCAAATCTTTATATCTATATAATCAATTACTGTTTATTCATAACCCAACTCAAAATCTTAATCTCAACGCTGGCATTCTCCAGCAAACGACCTCGGCCTTTGCAACTAATTTAACCGGCCTTAGCAGAGCAAACTCGATTAGGCAAAGCCAATCGAAGTGCAGCGGGTGCGTAAGTACAATAATAAACAGATTCCCACAAACATTTATAAAAAGTTATACATTGTATAACTCATGGAAGCAAAAATAAAAAAGTGGGGAAATTCTTATGGAATAATTCTTCCAAGAGAACTCATCAAGGAAAAAGACCTCAAAGAAAATGATAAAATTGATTTCTTAATAGTAAAAGAAAAACCAAATTTAGAAGAAATATATGGTTCCCTCAAGGGAAAAATAAAGAAAAGTTCTCAAAAGCTAAAGGATGAAGCGAGAAAGGGATGGAATTAGAATTCTTCTTTGACACTTATGCCTTAATTGAAATAATTAAAGGTGGCAAAAATTATTACCCTTATTCTAAATGCAAGATAAAAACATCAAGATTGAACTTAATGGAATTACATTATATCCTACTCAGAGATTTTGGCAAAGAAATAGCTAATAAATATTACAACTTCTTTCTGCCTTCAATTATACCCTTAAATGACGAATCAATAAAGATTGCAAGTGCAATGAAATTAAAAATGAGAAAGAAAAAGGTCTCTCATGTTGATTGCATTGGATACTACTTAGCAAAAATGTATGGTCTAAAATTTCTCACAGGAGATAAAGAATTCGAAAATCTCCAAAATGTAGAATTCGTAAAATGATTAATAACAATAATTCTTATAAAGTATGTATTCCAAAAAAAATTATGGGTATTGGAAAAGATTTAGCAATTTTGGTTGGAATATTACCAATAGAATTTCCTGAAGAAAAAAAGAGGGAAGGATTGAGTTTGAGAAGTGTTCGTTCAGATGTTGTTGAGTCATTTAATGAAAAAAAAGTTCTAGGGGAAGATTATCATTATGGAAAAATTTCAGGAGTTTTGAAATATTCAGGTGGTGAAAAATACTCCATTTTTTCAAATGGTGAGAATAAAGAATACTTTGTTCATGATTTGAAGAAACTTAGAGCATGATTTCTCTATCATTATCTATTTCTTACAAATTTTGAATTATTTTTGAGATAAAATCGAAGATTTCATCTTGCAGTGTAGCGGCGTTACATAAAAAATTAAATCTTTGTATTTTAGCCAAAAAGAATTTAGAATTTGACTTCGTCCAGATCTTCTAGCATATCCTTAGTCACAAAATAAGTAGGTTTTTTCCCAGAATAAGTAATATATAATTGATTCTTAGCCCGACTAATCGCAACATAAAACAAACGACGCTCTTCCTCTTCTCGATCATACTCATACATCTTAACAATTTCCATAACAGGATGATCTTGTGACTTACAAGGAAAATTCTTCGCAGTCGCTCCAATAACAAATACCATCTCAGCTTCAAGGCCTTTAATTGCATGAATCGTAGATAAAACAACTTCGCCTTCTTTAGCTTCAACATCTTTACTGCTCTCATTCTTTAACATATGAGAAATCTCTTTCTTCTTCAAAAATTCAGACAAATCTGCTAATTGTCGGTTTGTTCTACCCAAAACAAAAATATTATTTCTAGAAACTTCAGTAGAAGAAATCTTTCTGTATATAAAATCAAATTCATCTTCTTCCTCTGTAAAATTATAAAGCTTTAGTTGTTTCTCTCCCTCTATATCATGTTCCAAATCAGGCATCTTCATATCCTTAATAGATTTATTCATCAATCTTACAACATGGCTATTGCTACGATAATTTTTCTTCAAATTGATAACCTCAGCTTTAGTAAATTTCTTCTTGAAATCCAAAATATAATTAACATCACTCCCTCTCCAACCAAAAATAGATTGACGAGGATCTCCAACTGCAAATAAATTAGGAGCATTCAATAAATCCAACAACTCAACTTGTCCAGAATTAACATCCTGATATTCATCAACCAAAATATGTTGAAATTTAGGAATATCTCGAGCACTTCTCTTAAAGAAATCAACAGTATCTCTCAACTGATCTGCATAAGTTCGGAGTCCACTTGTTCTCATAAACTTATCAAGTTCCACAACAATATTGTAAATCATTTTAGCATTCTCATAATCTTTGCCAGTTACAGTTTTAGAAAAATCATTAAGCGCTTGTCTTGTCGATTTGTAATATTCCAAAACAGAATAGCAATCATTCATAAACATATTTTGAAGCTGATACTGGGTCTTATTTTTCTTTTGAGTATACTCAAAATATTTATCAATAGCATTTTGAAAATCAATCCCTAAATGTTCCAAGGCCTTCATTAGCCCCATCATCTTCTCAGAATAGCCAGCAACTCTAACTCTTTTTCCATAAATTTTACCACCATATTTCAGAAGGATTCTTTCACAAAATGAATTAAACGTTTGAATATTTGCATTAATTCCCATAGCAGAAAGTCTTCTTTCCATTTCCTCTTTGGCCTTACGAGTAAAAGTAATAGCAAGAATTTCATCTGCTCTCACCTTTTTCATTCTATTCAAGAATTCAACCCTCTTAGTTAACACAGTAGTCTTCCCAGAGCCAGCACCGGCAATACACAAAATCTTTTCTTTCGGAGAAACAATTGCCTTTTTTTGCTCCATATTAAATCCATCTAAGAAGTCACCAAGTTCCTTAAATGCCTGCATTTCTCGGTCACTAATCTGAGTTTCGGCCTCTTCATACTTTGCAGCTATCTTTTTAGAATTTAGTTTAGGATTAATTAATTCCTGTTGACCCTTCATACTAATTCCCAAAACCTTAATGAATTTATTAAAAGAAGAAGTAGACTCATCAATTAATCCATTCATGATTAGATTTTCAATTTGTCCCAGAATTCCGTTCTTGTCCAAATTCTCAAGAGCACTAAAATTATGCAAATCATAAAGATTATTCTTTGCAATAGACTTATTCATCATGTCTCCAATTAAAAAATCACCCAAAAGATTTCTCCCAACAGGAAATGGAATTTCATTTAAACTTCTTAAAATTGCCAAATAATCATTTGAATCATCACGCTCATACATTGGAATCTCTACCATGAAATAATAAAAAAGAAATCACTTTAAAAAAATATGCGTAGAACTAGTTCTCTTTTAGTCTATTTGAATGAAATATTCTATTATAAGTACATTCGTAAATCCCGTCCTTTGAAACTCCGTATTTCTCAAAATATGATAAAACATGAAACAGCTTCAATATATGCATCATCCCTAGCTTTTTCATCATGAGGGAAATACTAATGAGAAAGCCCCTTTAAAATGAGAGCATAGTTAGTTTTGGGTGTTAAGTTCTCAAAGTTTAACAAGTCAATCCCATAAGCCAGATTAGAATTAAAGTCATTAGTAAACTCCATAAAAGAATGAGCCTTTTGCTATTTATTAATATTATTCAGTTACAGCAGCCACTTTTCTACTAGATAAATATTTTATTCTTCGGATGAAGATATCTTGGAGACACTTCATCCGTGAATAAAAAATCGAACTGGGGTTAGACAGGTCGAATAGTTCCCCTACTGTGATTTTCTCCGAGTCGAGAGGTAATTTTATAGTCATCGTTGTTGATATTTAATGCCGTCATTAAATTACAATATTGTTAGTGAGTAACTTTTGATATATCTGACGACAAATATATTCCAAACAGCCGTAAACCGTTTACCGTCCACCGTCAACTGTCCACCGTAAACCGTTTACCGTCCACCGTCAACCGTCAACTCAAACAAAAGTATTAAAACTTAAAATAGACTTTTGTTTGTATGAGACACTTATCAGGAAAAGAAAAAAAACAAATAAACGAAATGCTCTGGGACGGCTACGAGCTAGACAAAAAATGTGAAGCTGTAGAAGATGGTAATATAATTTTAAAAGACTCAAAAAAATATTTAATCATTCTAGAAAAGAACAAAAAGTCAATATTAAAAGTAATACCTCATCTAAAAACCTTAAACGAAGAAACCTTCAAATCAGTTTACATAGATGCAGGAGCAATACCCTTTCTAATTAAAGGCGCAGATATGATGCGACCAGGAATTCAAAAGATAGACGAAGGTATATCACAAGGAGATATAGTTCTAGTTCGAGATGAAACATATTCAAAGACCCTAGCAATAGGAGAAGCAATCTATTCTTCAGAAGATATGCAAAAACAAGAAAAAGGTATATCTGTTAAAATCCTACACTTCATGGGCGATGAAAAATTCTGAATATTGGAATTTATTTTTTATCGCAGCCTACCATTCGCATCCTGTATATGGGAGAATAAAACTCTAAAGAATTTTATTCTGGGCGATGAAAAATTCTGAATATTGGAATTTATTTTTTATCACAGCCTACCATTCGCATCCTGTATATGGGAGAATAAAACTCTGTCAACATTTACCCTCCATGCATGCACAGCGAGGAATAATTCAACTGAGGCCCAGCTTCCCATAACGGGTCATGCCATTGGTACTCAAGGCTAACTAAATATATCAATCTGCCCAAGTCAATCTACCTTTTACATCGTCCGTCAAACATTAATACTTTTATATTAACCTTCCCAATATTTAATATGAAATTAGATAAATCATCCTGTAATCTCTGTGGATTACATGAGAATCAAGAACCAGTGTTATCAGAGATAGAAGAAAGTGATATTATGTGGGTGGGGATATCTTCTCAACAAAACAAAAAAGAATTAGTCTTCAATCCGTTAGATGGGAGAACAAATTCAGGAAAGTTCGTAAATTTAATAGAATCAAAACTACCAAAAGTTTCCTTTTACAAAACAAATCTTGTAAAATGCCTGCCCTTAGACTCCAAAGGCAAAATAAGATATCCAACAACTAAAGAATATACTCTATGTTTTAATCATTTATCAGAAGAAATATCAACTGTCAACCCAAAGATCATTATCCTTCTAGGAAACTCAGTCTCAAAGTTTGTTTGTGAAAAATTTAATATAAATGGAGAGAAGTATCTGCCAATAAGATACAAAGACAAGATTATCGTAACTATTGATCATCCTTCATACATAATGATATACAAAAGAAAAAAGATAGATGAATATATTGACACAATTATTGAGATAATTAAAAATATTTAACCCATCACGAGCCGAGTATGCAACCCTGCAGCATTACTAATTCAACTTGCCTTAAACTAACTAAACATATCAATCTGCCCCTATCTTTTTGTATTCTAAAAACTAACTTCCTCGTGCCCAATCTTATCACATGTCTTCAAATTGAAGCCACACCCCTTTAAGTAAAAATTCCCAAGAATTTTTGCTTTCCCATACGCCAAAGCGAATGGAAAACCACTAGGGTGTGGTAGAGCAGAATCTTAGCAAAAATTTGATTTTCAGTCATAATAATTTTACCTTTTTTCAAAAGCTGCTGCTTATCATATGTCTTCTTATTGAAACCACATCCCTTTAAGTAAAAATTCCCAAGAAATTTTGCTTTCCCATACGCCAAAGCGAATGGAAAACCACTAGGGTGTGGATGCCTTTTTTCGATATTATGGCACCTGAAAGGCGACCGTTTCCGATACAAAATTTCGTCAAAACTTTTCCAAGGGTTTTGGCCTGCCTGAAATTTTGGCACGCCATAATCAAATGTGAATGGCATCCCAAATAGAGGGAGTTGACAATT
>JAQICZ010000029.1 GCA_027858295.1 Nanobdellota archaeon
AATTGATGTTTATCTAAATCCCAACTTGTCCCTAATAATCTGGGGGCAAATCGATCTTTCACCTAATTGCTTCTTCCCATTCAAAACAATACCTTCACTCCGTTCAGTCATTCCCTCCCGGAAAGTGAGTTTCGCTATCGCTCAATCTCAAAGCCCACCCATAATACAAAATCATAATATTATTCACTGCGTTGCATACATGGCCTATTGTTAGTCACTCAATTGATGTTGTAATGGCACCAAGTATTGTCCCTAATAATCTGGGGCCTGAGAAAATCCACTCAGGTTCTCGCCTTTTGAAAAAAGGTTCTCGTGCCCCTTAGGTACGCCCTCCTTCTGGTGGAGTTAGAGACCTGATCACCCAATTGCTCCTTTCCATAAAAAACAATACCTTCACTCCGTTCAGTCATTCCCATACAAACAAATGAATGGTAAACCATTTTATTCCCTCCCTGGAGACATTCATCTCAGCTTCTGTTGCTTTATAGCTCAGCACTGATATGAAAGCCCACCCAAAGCCATAATATTATCGCCTCTGGCAGGGGCAAATAATTATCAGTTATAGCCCACAGTTATCAGTGACTTCATAATAATATATAATAAATTCATCAACTCCAATAATAGGTTCACCAAAAAGAACGAACCAAGTATGCCCTTACATTAATTCAACTTGTCATATATCAATTTGCCCTTTGCCCGCCAACCGTCAATCGTTCACCATCAACAACCCGCTCCCCTTCTAATCCGTCCAATCCGTTTAATCCGCGAGCCATTTACCGTCCACCGTCCACCGTAGACCGTCAACCGTTTACCGCCAACCGTCAACCGTAAACCGTCCACTGTCAACCGACAACTGTAAACCGTAGACCGTTCACCGTTAACCGTAAACCGTTAACCGTCAACTAACAACTGAAAACTGAAAACTGATAACTGACACCCCTCCCCCTGTTTGTCAAGCACATTATAGATAATCTTATAAATATTGTATTACACCTGTAATACATGGAAATGAAGATTGTACAAGCCAGATTACCAGAAGGATTGATTCTTGAATTAGAGAACCTTGTAAAAATTGGACATTATTCTAACAAATCTGAGGTCCTGAGAGAAGCTCTTCGCGATTTGATTCTAAAGAAGTCAGTTGGAATTTTAAAGAGTAATAGTAACTCCGTTAAAGAAATCCGAAAGGTTAGACAAAAGTTGTCTAAAGAAAAGTTTGATTTGGGAAAAATTAATAGATTAGCTGATTAGCTGACTAGGTGATTTTGTTATAATTTTTGTCTTAGAAAAATTGAGGAGGTCCTTATCTCTTGTTATTAGTATTAAGTTCAGTCTCCTGCATATTGCAACATGCAGATAATCATAGAAACTAATCTTAGAATTATTATCTTTTTCATACTGTCTTGCCTGATCATAATCTTTATTTGTTGTTTTTATTATTTGAATTAAATCATGAGATTTGAAAAAGGTCTTTATCTCGTTAAATGATTCATATTTAAAATAAATCTCTTTTAGAATAATTGTTGAAACAAGTATGGAACTATTCTCTTTTTCAATTTTCTTTAGGACTCGTAATGAATCTTTAAAGAATTTCTTTTCTTTCTTGAAAATATTTAGCCAAATACAAGTGTCGAAGTAATACATTTAATTTGTTTATTCTGTCTTCTTATATTATTGATTGGTAATGCTGGATAATCAATGAGGATTGTCATATCTGATAAAACATGGTATCATAAATCCTCAACCTCACAGCCCACAAAATGAAGTTTCGAATCAATTACATTGGAACTTTGTTTCCCGAAGGGCGACCGTTTCCTCAAATAGAGGGAGTGGATGATTTTTGTGGCTATTACAAAAATTTGACCCATAAGGCAATAGTATTATTCGCGGCGTTGCATGCAAAACCTATTGTTAGTCACTCAATTGATGTTTATCTCAGTCTTAACTTGCCTCATATAATCTGGGGCCTGAGAAAATCCACTCAGGTTCTCGCCTTTTGAAAAAAGGTTCTCGTGCCCCTTAGGTACGCCCTCCTTGTGGTGGCAAATCGATCTTTCACCGAATTGCTTCTTCCCATTAAAAACAATACCTTCACTCCGTTCAGTCATTCCCACCCTTCAAACAATCTCAGCAGTCCCTGATATTGCAGCCCACCCAACAACCCAATAAAATTATTCACTGCGTTGCATACATAGACTGTTCTTCTTTGATTGCTCAATTAATATCAACCGTTCACCACCAACCGTCAATCGACCCGAATCCCTGCTTTAATCCCTGCCCTAATCCGTGAGCTAAATTGCCCCCTGACTTCACCGTTCACCGTTCCCCGTAAACAACCTTTTTCTGTCTAATCCCTTAAATCCGTGTGCAAAAACTCTTCCCGTTTTTCGCTAGTAACTCAATTGATTTTCATCTCAAGTAATTCCATATTCCCAAAGGGTCAAATTCCTATTAGGGCACACTGCCAAAAATTAACTTTTTTTACAAAATAAGTGCAAAAATTATTAATTTTTAGATAGATATTCATGATATATAACATGCATTAAAAAAATTCCTAAATTATCATCATCTCTTTTTTTTGAAAGTTTTGTTAGGCTCATATACTTTTCAAAAGCACCAGCCTTTAATATTAGTAATGGGAGGCTAAATTTGATAATCAACCAATTGACAAGTATCCTAGTAGTTCTACTATTGCCATCCACAAACGGATGTATATGTTGAAACTCATTATGAATATAACCAATTCTCAAAATTGCTTCCTCTCTAGATTTAATAGAATTAAATTCATTGCAAAATTTTTCCAATTTTAGGGGTGTCTCTTCAGGAGCTGCAACCTTAAAACTAGGGTTGCCCTGAATTTTATTTTGATTTTTTTTCAAAATTCCTCCACCTTTATGTATCCCAAATAAGCAAAGTTCATTAATTTTTTTAATCTTCCCTATGCTCAAATCTTCTTCTAGATTCTCTACAGAATATCCAAATGCAATATTTAAATTCTTTACCATCTGTATATCCTCTGCGGGCTTATTAGGATAGATATTTTTTGTAAGCAACTCAACAGTCTCACCAATGGTGATAGTGCTTCCCTCAAGTTGAGCAGATCCTGTCAAAAATTCACAAATCTTAGTACCAAATGGATTTATGACCTGTTTCTTTGTTCTCAAAACAAGTGAAGATATATTCTCAAAATTCAAGTATTTTTCATGAATCTTAAATTTTTTCATATTTAATTCTTTTAATCTTTCAAAGATTGAGTGGTTAAGCAAAGTTCCAAGCTTTGGAGTTTTTTTGTGAATTAATAAAAATTGATTGCTAGACAGGAAATTAATTAATTCCAAATTTTTTGCATTCCCTTTAATTGCGGCATATTGAATTTTTGTAGAGGCACTAGATAACTGCTCAATAATTTTAACCATATTCTTCTTAAACCAAATATTATAATTTACTCCGTTCTTCAAAGACCACTTAATTATTTCAAATATCTTTTTAGACCTGTCATTGTTTAAAGGAGTCAAAAGATTATTTTTTTTCTTAATTAAGAACTCTTTCTCAAGTTCAAGAATATGGTTATACACTGGAGTCTTAAATAAAAGACCTCTGGCTGAGATTGGAGCTTTCTCAATAATTTTGGCAAATACATCATATTTAGTCGGCATACTAAAATAAGATCTATTTTCTTTAAAAAATTAACTTTTTTTACAAAATAAGTGCAAAAATTATTAATTTTTAGATTCAATCTATTTGTGCATGAGTATTATATAAATTTACCACCTTTCTGAATAATCGCCCGTTCACCGTCAACCGTCAATCGACCCGAATCCCTGCTTTAATCCCTGCCCTAATCCGTGATGCCTTCTCTCTCTAGGTCTTCTAGAGGAATAAAAGCTACTCATGCTTTTATGTTAGTAGAGGTACTTGTGAAGCGGCTAAATTGCCCCCTGACTTCACCGCCAACTGATAACTGACAACCGCCAACCGTCAACCGTAACTAACAGCCAACAACTAATTACTAAAAACTGTCAACTGACACCCTCCCCCCTTCCATCCATAATGGAAACTTTTATAAGCAACCTTCCATTTCAAATGGAAAGACAAATGGAAGCGGAAAAGATAAAAGATATAATTATAGATCAAAATAATTATCCAAAAAAAGAATATATTGAAAGAGAAATAACAAAGGAAATAATAAAAGCAAAAGACACACCTTTCATCAAAATAATTTCAGGAGTAAGACGTTCGGGCAAATCAACAATCCTTAAACAGCTAAAAGAGAAATTCGGTGGTGTCTACATAAATTTTGATGATGAAAGGTTCGTTAACTTCAAAGTTGAAGATTTTCAGAAACTATATGAGCTAACAATAGAACTATTCAAAAAAAATAGTTTCTTTTATTTTGATGAGATACAAAATATTGTTGGCTGGGAACGATTTGTAAGAAGAATCTCTGAATCAGGAGAGAATGTTTTTGTCACGGGCTCAAATGCCACAATGCTCTCAAAAGAACTAGGAACTCATTTAACAGGCAGGTTCATCATGTTCAAATTATTTCCGTTTTCTTTTCGAGAATACCTCTCCCTAAAGTCAATAAAGATTTTAGCCATGACTACAAAAGAAAAAGTGAAATTAAAAGAAGAATTCTCAAACTATTTGGTTGAGGGTGGATTGCCAGAATACCTAACAACCAAAAATAGCGATTACCTGCGTTCTCTTTATGAGAGTATTCTATACCGGGATGTAATGGCAAGGTATAAATTAAATAAAGAAAGGGAACTAAAAGAACTAATTTATCTTGCAGCAAACTCAATCTCAAAAGAAATAAGTTTTAATTCCGTAAAAAAAATATTAGGGCTAGGGAGCACAACAACAGTAAGTGATTACTTCTCATATTTAGAAAATACCTATCTCCTCTTTTTATTGCCAAAATATAATTATTCTTTAAAAAAACAAATACAATCAGGCAAAAAATTATATTTAATAGACAATGCTCTAGCAAAACAATTAGGTTTTAGTTTTTCAAAAAATAACGGAAAATTATTAGAAAATTTAATCTTTATAGAACTAAAAAGAAGAAACTGTGAATTATATTATTTTCAAGAAAAAGGAGAATGCGATTTTATAGTGAAAGAAAAAAATAAAATAACAAAAGCATTCCAAGTTTCTTATGAATTAAACGATGAAAACAAAGAAAGAGAATTAAATGGGTTAATAGAAGCAATGAAGAAATTCAATCTTAAAGAAGGCACAATAATAACTTATGATAACGAAGAAGAAATACTAAAAGAAGATTTCAAAATAAAAATCATTCCTGCATGGAAATGGCTGTTAAATGAATAATTAACTAAAACATCAAATCTCTTCAAAATCAAGCCACATCTCTTTAAACAAAATTTCCCCAAGAATTTTTGCTTTCCCATACGCCAAAGCAAATGGCACTACCCAGACAAGTGAGTTCTACATTCGCTCAACCTCACGACCCACAAAATGAAGTTTCGAATCAATTACATTGGAACTTTGTTTCCCGAAGGGCGACCGTTTCCGATACAAAATTTCGTCAAAACTTTTCCAAGGGTTTTGGCCTGCCTGAAATTTTGGCACGCCATAATCAAATGTGAATGGCATCCCAAATAGAGGGAGTTGACAATT
>JAQICZ010000055.1 GCA_027858295.1 Nanobdellota archaeon
GAAAAGTTTTGACGAAATTTTGTATCGGAAACGATCGCCCTTCGGGTGCCATAATATCGAAAAAAAGACATCCACACCCTAGTGGTTTTCCATTCGCTTTGGCGTATGGGAAAGCAAAATTTCTTGGGAATTTTTACTTAAAGGGATGTGGTTTCAATAAGAAGACATATGAGATTCTAAGCCATTTTTAATCGAACTATTGGAAGGTACTATTTGAGATATTCTGTTCTCTGCAAGGTTTCCATCTCCACCGGATTCTCCGACAACAACTGTCTCAATGTTTGAGGAGGGAAATCTTGAAGAAATTAATCCTTTTACACTATTTGCTCTTCTTAAACTCAAAGCATAATTCTTTTCTAAATCTCCTCTTATGTCTGCTATTCCCTTTACAACAAATGTACTTGATGCTTTTTCAAAGGATTCTAGATAATTTCCGATATCTGTCGAGTCGTTCTTGTATAAGTTATTTTTACTTGTTTGATGGAATACGTTTAGGTCGCCTCCATTCATAGAGTTCTTTAATTCGCCTTTTTGTGGTTCACCAAAATTAAACGATGGTTTTTCGTATTTTGTTTCAACACTAGTCAGATGGCTTCCATTTACTTCCTTAATATATCTGTAATTTTGAGCGCTTGCTGCTCCTGCTAAACCTAATATCATTCCTAGTGTAAGTGTTAAATTTTTTAGATTTCCTTTCATTTTTTTAGTCCCGCATATGAAAAATATTTCATATGCGGGACTAAAAAATGACTTTTGGGTTTATGAGACCTTGTAAAAAGAATTGGTCAATTGGTCGACTTTATTATTGCACTCACGATTGCCTTGACCCGCGCAAGGCAGGGGCAATGCAATCTCAGTTGGGATATCAAATTAATATTGCGAGGGTCTATGTTATTTGCTGGAGGTTAATATCAACTGAGTTTAGAAAAAGAGAAGATTGTACTAAGTATTAAATATTAAGCATTATCTATACTATAACAGATATAAAAAAACATTACTTATTTTTGATGAAGACCCAAAATACCCCACAAAGGAATATTGCTATTAATAGTAATGAAGGAAGTAGATATCCTGCGTTTTGGAAAGGAAGAGAAACGTTCATTCCATAGATACTTGAAAGAAGTGTGGGGATTGAGAGGAAAATTGTAGCCATTGTTAATACCTTTACTGTTTTATTTAAATCATTTGAAAGCTTTGTTGAATAATAATCACGCATATTTGAGATTGTTCTCAATGTTTGTTTACAAAGGTTTAATGTTTCATTCAAATCAATAATCAAATCTTCAATTACCTTTTCATCTTTTCGAATAAACTTAATTGATCTGTCTCTCAGGATTCTTTGATAAGTTCCGATTGTTGTACCAAAAGAAGTTATGTAATTATTTAGTTGATCTTCGTGATTAATCAATCTCTCAATATCTTGAGTTTTTAACTTTGACAAATCAGTTCTATTTTCCTTTGTCTCTTTAAGTATCTTATGAACTGCCATCTCAAACATTCTTGAAAGAACAAATAAAATCTTTACTATGTTTCTCGAGTTGTCAAATTTCTCAAATTGTATTTTTGATTTTAGAATTTTATCGAAGAGCTCTAAAGAATATTTTGAGACTGTCATGAAATAATCTTTTGCATAAATGATCAGAAATGAGGAGTCATATTCTTGAACTACTTTACTTGTTGGAGCAGTTAGGTAAATATAGGTCTTTTTGTCTTCGATTTCAAAACGTGGGTTTTCATGAATATCTAAACCATCTATTAACTTTGGTTCTGAAACGTTGAATTTTTCTATAATAAATTCAATTTCCTCCTTGCTAGGATTAACTACGTTTATCCAACTTCCTTTAATGTATTCTGAAATTTTCTCAATTTGAGATTTAAATTTCTTTTTGTAATAATATTCTATCATGCGGAAACAAGCAAATTTTGAGTTATAAAGTTTGTTTTTGAGCTGGGAGCTAGAGGGCTTGGGGTTATGGAAAGGAAAAGGACAGTTCGAAGACAGAAGGCAGGGGAAATTGATATAGGGGCAGTTTAATTAATAAAAATGCATATCTGGTTGGAGGCTAGTGGTTGTAATAGTTCATAAAGATAGAATAGTTAATATAAGCAAGTTTCAGAACACTTTACAACGAAAAAGTATATTATTCCTTATATAGTAAATATTGTCCAAAAGACTCAGTCTCCCAACCGGTTCCCCTAGGAGAATAAACGAATACCATATATTCGTCATCTAACCTTTTACCGATACGACAAGTATAAAGACCCTCTTGGAAATTTGGATTATCAAAAGACCTAGACATTTCGACTGTTTTTAGATTTGAATCTGTTTTAAGAATTTCAACAAGAGAGGAAAATGATTTTGAATTTACTATTAAATCAGATTCTTCCTTAATTGCAGGCTGACAATCAATCCAACTAAACCCATCAGGTAATTTATTTTCCATGATTTTCGAACAGATATAACACTTAAATATATTTCGAGTATTTTGAAGCACTCTTATGAATAAAATGATAAAAAAATAATCTCAAATCGAGATTAAAAAAAATATTAATAAAAAAATAAAAAAGGCCCAATGGGCCGTTAAGTCGAGTCATTGACTAAACATTAAATTAGGAATTATAAACTCATTAATTTAATCTTTGTGTCAGTTGTTTGGAAATTCTTCGCAACGATAATTTGAACTTGAAGGTCTTCAGCAGCTCTGATAATTGTTGTTGTTGCGTTACCATCAATTACGATAGCTGCAACTCCTCTAATTCTCTTTAGTGCACCGGAAACGGTTTTTGCTGATACTTCTTTAAGTTCTTTTAAGTCGCCATCCAAAAGAACTGCAGATCCTTCACCATCAACATCTTTTGAAAACTTCTTTAACTTTGCTTTTGCATCGTCATCTAAAGTAATCTCTTTTGTTTCTACTGGTGTTGGTTCTTCTCTTCTACTAAAAGATCGCCTGGTTCTATCTTCTGATAAAAAGTCTGAGGGTTTAACTTTCTTTCTTAAATTCATAAGAATTTCTTTAGATGTTAATTCTTCAACTTCTTTACCATCAGGAGCACATGCAATGTATGTAACATTAACATTAGCACAAACGTTTTTTGCAATCAACTTTCCACCTCTGTCTCCATCAACATAAAGGGTAACAATTTTACCTTCTGCTAAATCTTTGATTTCATCAGGGAGTTTTGTTCCGTTCATTCCAATAACGTTTTGAATTCCTGCTCTTACCATGTTTACAACATCTGCTCTTCCTTCTACGATAATTAGTTCGTTTGAGTCTAAATCTCCACCATAAGCCAATTTACTTTTACCGTATTCTTGAACTATCGAAGTCTTTGTTGAATCTTTGATTTCGTTTGAGATTTCTCTTGAATCACTAGAACCTTTGATTTCCATCATTAGTTTCTTTGCTCTATCAAGAATGTAGTCTCTTTTTCCTTGTCTCACATCTTCAATTCTTTCGATTTCAATTTGTGCGTCACAGGGACCAACTCTTTCAATTGTTTCAATAGCGGCTGAGATTAATGCTGTTTCTGACTGATCTAATGCAGTAGGAATTTGGACTGTTCCAATTGTTCGCCTATCTTGCTTTTGCAAATTAGCTTCAATTCTACCAATCTTACCTTCCTTTTGGAGTTCTCTCATTTCGAGTTCTGCTCCAAGCAATCCTTCTGTCTGTCCGAATAAAGCTCCAATTACATCAGGTTTCTCTAAAGTACCTTCTGCAACTAAACTTGCGTGTATCATATATTTGATTGATACTGGACTAACTTTTGCCATTTTTTATATTTTATTCTCCTTTTCAATTGTATTTTATTAGAAATAACTAAAAAATTGTCTCATTTACAGACTTGTCGCTTTCTCTACATAGAGAATTTTGAATGTGATATATTGATAATGATATTAAACAATCTAGTGACTTCTAACAAATAATGATGCACAAACTAACTTTTAAAGGTTTTGTATGAAAAATGGACAAACGTAGACCGCTAATTGGGAAAGTATAAGGAAGAGTTAATTGTTACACACTCGCTATGTTTTAATGAAGGAACTGGTGATTGATATTATGTACCCGCTGCACTTCGTCCGCCTTTCGGCAGGACGAGTTGCTATGCTAAGGTACCAATGGCATGACCCGATATGGGAAGCTGGGCCTCAATTGAGTTAAGTGGTACTCCCTTCGGGATTTGGGGAATTGTTTGAGAAAAATAGAGTTTTAGGGCAAAGAATACATCTGAGTTGTTGAGATTAACAGAGGAGCTTGAATAAAGAATGAAGAGATGAAAAATACTTCGTTTTGCTCAGTTATTGAGACAATTGAATTATCTGTTCGTGCGGCGTGCATGTGTATTGTCGATTAGCAGAGAAGTTTATAAAAACAGCAGAGGTAGTAGAAGAGATAATATAACACTAAATATTCTGGAAATTAATTCATTGACTTTAAGAAGTTGTACTCTTTTGTTTTTCCTAATTTTTCATAAAGAGCTAGTAGTTTTTCTTTTACCTGTGCTTTATCTTTATCTGTGATTTTCATTCTTATTAGTTTTTCATACAACTTAGTTGATTTTCCTGGAAGGCCTGCTTTCTCAAAGTCTTCTCCAACTTTTTTATAATAGTTCAAGAAATCTTTATACATTTCGTTTCTTTTGTCTTGATTTGCTTCTGCGAATGCTTTTTTCAATGCACTTCCGGCATCTTCGAATTTTAATGCTCTAATGTAACATTTTGCTTCTTTCATACAATTTTCTTGTTGCTCTTTGAAAACAACTGAATTAATTGCTGCATTTCTAAAGGATTTTGCGGCGTCAACAAACATTGCACGATTTAGATAGACTCTGGCTAATCTTAAGTTAGCATATTTTCTCATGTCAATTGGTGGCTGCTCTTTGATATATTTTGTTAAATAATCTATTTGAACAAAGTCATCCTTGTCTGCTAGAGCATCTTCAATTTCGTATTTTTTCATCCCTCTTGATAACATGGTAGAATATAGGGTATGAGGTTTTTAAGTATTATGAAGACAAATGGAGAGAATTGCTGAGCAAAACTCAGTTATTAGGGCAAGTTGAATTATCCGCTGCGCTGGCGGGCATCGCTTGTTTTAGATAGAAAACAATTGAGACTAGCAGAAAAGCTAAGGTATTAATCCTCAAGCCCAAAATCCAGTTCATTATTACCTTCTCTATTTTCTAGTCCTCTATTATATTTTAGAAAAGCTTCTGCAGAATTTATGTGTTCTTCAGACATAAAATCATTTAATGTCAGATCAACAAGCAATGGATTAACATAAGGATTATTGTAAATTAAATGTTTAAATTCATTTTTCAATTCCTCACGACTAGACTCAATTTCCCATTCTTTAACAAAATCAGAACCTCTTTTAGAACCGAAGAATATATAGAAAGAATCTATCAAGCTTTCTTTATTTATAACTCCAACTCCCCAATCATCTCTAGAATCAGGTCTTTTTCCTATATTCATTTTTTCAGACAACTCTTCCAATAAACTTTGAGATACTTTATTTCCGCTTAAATCTTGAAGAAGGCTCTGATATTTCATCTTTATTGATTTTTCTTTCCTATTCTCTGATATTAACCCATAATCAAAATCTTCTAAACGATGATCTTCATCGGAGGATTCTATCATAATTTTATGATAAGATTTTATATATTCAGCATCATCGATAATTGATGAAATCAATCTAATCGGAGAACAGAAAGAATAAGATAAACTTAAAGAGCCAAATGTCAATAAATCATTTTCTGTATTTCTTATTTTTTTATTCTTTTGATTAAAAAAAACGGGGTCTTCAGACATATCTTTGTATTGTTTTAGAGCACTTACATAATCACTCTTAAAATAATCTAATGCTAAGCCTAATTCATTTAATAGATTCTTTCTTTTGGCAATATTGATTATTGCTTTTGACTGTCTTTCTGACAAACCTAATTCTATAGGGGTATTTTCTATTTTGATTATCCTTTCTTCTAAAGATTTCCTTTCTTCTATTTCTCTCATGCTTTTATAGGCCAAACAACTTTCTGGCATCTCCCAAAGCTCTGCTTTAACTGTATCTCTTTCTATTTTATTGAATTGTTGAGAATAGTCTACAAATTCACTTAGATACTTATCGCTCCAAAGTTTTAACTGTGACATAAAAGATGAAAAATCAAATCAAATATAAATATTTATATTCAAAAAACATTATCCGCTGCACTGACGGACATGAAATGTTAAAGCATGGAAGAGAAGTCTAATATCTGCTATTAAAAAAATAGATTATAATTTTTTATACAAATTCCGAGAACTCCATACTTTAGTTCATCCTCTTTAGAATAATATTCCCTACATGAGTCTACTGCTTCATTAATACTCCAACCTTTAGCATTCCAATAAGCTAAGTCCACATTTAAAAATAATTGTTCAAATGTTTTATATTTCAAAAGTCCTACAATTTTAACATTCACTTTTTCTTTTTCATTTAGAATTGAAGAAAATTCAATTACATCTCCTAATTCAAATAATTGCCTCTTTTTATCATTTAATCTAACTTCTAATGTTTGAAGGCCTTCTTTAATTCCAGTAAAAGCAGATTCTTGCAACCTCATAAAGTGTCTCATAATTATATAAAGAAATTAGCATATTTTAATATTTACTATTAAAATAGACTTACGTCCTAATTCTAAAAAAATAATTTATCTTAAATGGAACGCTTCGCCAATTCTCTGCAACGAACAAGAATTAGCAAGTACTCCCACTAACGTAAAGCACTGTGGCTTTATCTCCTCCAATAAATTGGAGAGTGGGAGCATATCACTTCAAACAGATTAGAAGTTATGATATAATTTATATAATCTATAATATCCTATAGTGTATGCGCTCAACAAAAAAAATCAGCAATACGAAACAAAAGATTCTGTTTTTATTTCTCACGATGGCTTTACTTCTAATTACGAACGTCCTTGCAGAAGATACTGCATGTAAAGTGCCTATTTGTGGAGAGGATCAGATTCTAACGGGAACAGGAGAATATGATGTCAATACTAATTGCGAGAGATATGAATGTGGAGATATTATAGAAGAAGAGGTCTGTTGCAGATATACTATTCTTGGTGAGGCGGGATTAGACTATACCAATAAATTGGTAGGTAAAGATGAATGTAATCTAGGAAGAAAATCACAAATAGTTGATTTAGTTGAATGTTCAAAACCTGGACCTGTGTGTGAGGTTATACCAAGCTGCATGAAAGAGTATGTTCCGTCATATATTGGGAAAAATGAGCAGGGGTGTAAAACATTTACATGTGTAAAATCAGACTTGGCTTGTGAACTGCCTATCTGTGAAGAGGGTGAAAATCCATCCTATTTGAAAACAGATAATAATGGGTGTAAGGTATACAAGTGTGCAATTACAGGACCTACTTGCGCTGAACCTATTTGTGAAAAAGATGAAGACTTAACATATTTTGGAATAGATGAGAGTGGATGCAAAATACTAAAATGCTCAAAATCAGAAATGACTTGTTCAATGCCAGTATGTGTGGAAGAGGAAAGGACTACTTTTACTGGAAAATATAACAAAGATGGATGTAAAATATTTGAATGTATAGAAGGTACAACACCAATGCCTCTTATTAAAGAAATGGAAAAGGAAGTAATTTGGGTTGGGGGAGCGACTGAGAGGGATTGTATTGAATATCAAGCTGGCTGCGAAAAGGGTTATGAGAGATACTGTTTGAAATGGAATTTTAATTGCCAAGTTAAAAACATGACTAGCGATAAAGAATTAATTATTGAAGGAGAAAGAGCCTATCTCAATAATACAGAAATAAAGATAATGCCAAATGTTGCTTCAGAAAAAGCAATAGAACAGTTGTCAATTAAAGAGGAAATGACTATTGAATTAAAATTCATGAAGAAACCTGTTTACGAAATTGAAGGGACTAAAGAGGGAAAACTTTTTGGATTATTCAAGAAGGATATGATAATAACAACTGAAATTGATGCAGAAACCGGAAATGTTATTTTAACAAAAAAACCTTGGTGGTCTTTTATCCATAAAGGTTACTCTCAATCTAGGTTAAATTGAATAAATACTTGTATCAACTAGACTTACGTCCTAATTCTAAAAAAATAATTTATCCCAAATGGAACGCTTCGCCAATTAATTGCAAAGTTCGAGTGATTCACAAGTACTCCCACTAACGTCAAATTTTTGCTAAAAGTCTCGCTGACCACACCCTTAAGGGTGTGGCTTGACGCGGGACTTTCTTAACGCAAAAATCATCCACTCCCTCTCTTTTCGGAAACGGTCGCCCTTCGGGTGCCATAATATCGAAGGCATCCACACCCTTAAGGGTGTGGCTTCAATAAGAAGACATGTAAAACGTTTCAGCGTTTTATCTCCTCCAATAAATTGGAGAGTGGGAGCAATAAAAAAAATAAAAATAAAAATAATTTTTACTAAAACAAAGTCGAATTATTCTTTCTTCTTTGTGATTTCCAAACACATACCAGCTGCTACTGTAGCACCTGCGTCTCTAACTGCGAATCTTGCCATAAACGGATTTTCTTTTTGTGTTTCAATTACAAGATTTCCTTTCGGAGCTAATCTTACTTTTGCAACGTCTCCATTCTTTAAAAAGTCTGGATGTTCTTTGATAACTTCACCTGTTCTGGGGTCGACTTGAGCAATTAATTCCACGAATTGACATGGAACTTGAGCTGTATGAATATGGAATACCGGAGTATATCCTTTAGCGAGTACTGTAGGGTGGTTGATAACTGCAATTTGTCCAATAAATTCTTCAACTACTGGGGCTGGGTAAGCTGCTTCACAGATTACGTCACCTCTTGCAAGATCTTTCTTTCCTACTCCTCTTACGTTAACACCAACGTTCATTCCTGATGGAGCCTCTTTGTGAGTCTCGTGATGAGCTTCGATAGTCTTAATTTCACCATCAATTCCTTTACCTGTTCTACCGGGTAAAATCTTCACTTTTTGGCCAACTTTCATGATACCTGTTTCAATTTTTCCTACTGGAACTGTTCCGATACCTGTGATTTCGTAAACATCTTGAATTGGCATTCTCATTGGTAAGTTAGTTGGTAGTTCTGGAGCTGGGAAAACGTCAATTTGTTCTCTAATACTTGGTCCTTTATACCAAGCCATATTAGTCGACTTATTAACAATATTATCTCCCATTAGCCCTGAAGCAGCAATAAATGCTGTTGTTTCGGGGTTGATTCCAACTTGTTTTAATAAAGTTGAGACATCTGCTTTAACTTGATTGAATCTGTCTTCTTTATATTCAACAGCGTCCATCTTGTTAATTGCAACTGATAAATTCTTTACACCCATTGTTCTTAATAACCATAAGTGTTCAGTTGTTTGTGGTTGTACACCACCAGTTGCTGAGATAACCAAAAAAGCAGCGTCAGCTTGAGATGCACCAGTAATCATATTTTTAACAAAGTCTCTGTGACCAGGAGCATCAATAATAGTAATTGAAAACTTCTCTGTCTCTAACTTTTTATATGATAAATCGATAGTAACTCCTCTTTCTCTTTCTTCCTTAACGCTATCCATAACGTAAGCGAATTCGAAACCGGCTTTACCATTCTTTTCTGCTTCTTCTTTTAGCTTCTTCATTTCCTGATCAGTAATTGCACCACCATCGAAAAGCATTCTACCAACTGTTGTTGATTTTCCTGCGTCAACGTGACCTACAAATACTACATTCATGTTAGGTTTTTCTTTTGCCATAATTATTATCCTCCTTTGTCTCCTATATTTTTATAATAGCATATGCGGAACTTATATTTCCTTTAGCTATGATTAAATAAATCAAATTTATATTTATAAAACTTTCCTGCGATATGAAACTTCGAAATAGTCGATTAAATGGGGGATTTGGGGAAATTCTTAATATCTGGGAAATAAACGACATAATGCAACGCACACGCTGCACTTCGCCTAATGAAACTCCGTAAATCTTTTGAGTTTACTACGGTCCTCGAAATCTCTATGGATATTTCTGCGAAAAACATTTCTTCCAGAAATATTTAGGCCGGGCGCGCTTGCTCTGCTGGGACAGTTGAATTAATGTTGCCCTTCTGATGAGAGAATTGTTGGAGAGCGAAATGGTAATTTCAAGGAAAATGTCTTTCATCCTGCATTTTTCTAAAAAATTCTGGATAATAATCATGACCTAATAATTTTTCTAACTCTCTTCTTTTAACATTAAAATCTGCTTTATCTTCTATTCGATACATCTGAGTTCCATAATTTTTATTTAGAAACATAAAAGCGGCTTCAAATTCTGGAGATATTTTATGCTCTTCTTTGGTGTAGCTAATTGTATCCTTAATATAAATCTTAGATGTGTGTTAAACATTCTTTCTTAGTTCTACTAACTCAATTAAACTTAATTTTAATCCTAATTGTTTCTCAGTCCAATTTCTTGCAGTTTTAAAATTTTCATTAACAAATTTTTGATAATTAATTTTTTCATTCATGAAAATTTAAGAAATGGTTTACTTAAAAGAATTGTTATAGAAATTACTGGTTTTCTGCCAAGCCCTTTCTTTCCCTGATAGTCTTGATAATCTTATCTTGTATACCTTGAGGAACTCTTTCAAAAGTTTGGTCTGTAATGGAAGATGTACCTTTACCTTCTGTAGTTGACCTTAAATCGTTTGACCATCCAATCATTTCTGCTACTGGAATCTTTGCTGTGATTTCGGCTGTGTCTTCGTCTTGTTGCATATCAAGCATTTGACCTCTCTTTGAACCTACTAACTTAGTTACTGCTCCCATATATTCTCCTGGCATATCAATAACATGAACTTGTAATGGCTCAAGCATTGCTGGGCTTGCACTCCTCATAGCCTTTGTAACCCCATCTCTTACAGCTGGGTATATTTGTGCTGGACCTCTATGGATTGCATCTTCATGAAGCTTAATATCAACTAGAGTCACCTGCATTTTCATACATGGGTCTCTTGCTAGTGGACCTGCGTCCATAACCATCTCAAAAGCATCCATAACCATTTCAATTACTTCACCAATATGAACTTCACCACGAGTTTCGTCGAAAAGCATATTTCCTTTGTAGATATCCCTAACATTTCTAATATCATCTGAGCCCCATCCCATATCAGTTAAACATTTAACAACAGAGTCATCTTTTTTCTTTACTCTTCCTTCTCTTAGGTCACCAGATAAAATCTTTTCATGTAATTCTTCTGGCAATGGTTCTACCTTAATAAAAAATGAGTTATGCTTGTTTGGACTTCTACCTTCTGCAGGACTTGATTCTTTTGTTGCTGATTCTCTATAAACTATAATTGGAGCTGACGTTTTAACAGCTAAGCCCTTTTCAGTCTTAATTCTGTTCTCAATAATTTCTAAATGTAATTCTCCCATACCTGAGATTAATGATTCACCAGTTTGTTCGTTAATTGTAATTTTTAATGAAGGATCTTCTTTTCCGACTTGTCTTAATACTTCAACTAATTTTGGTAGGTCTGAAGCTTTTGTTGCTTCAATTGATTTTGTAACAACAGGCTCAAATAGGTGGGTAATTGCTTCAAATTGTTCAATTTCTGTAGTTGCAACTGTTTCACCAACAGCAACATCTCTCAAACCAACAACACCAATAATATTTCCAGCAACTGCTTCATTAACTAAAATTCTTTTAGCACCTTTGTAAACTGACACTTGTTGAACTCTAACAGTCTTCTTTGCAGATGCCATGTAAACTTCATCACCTTGTTTAAGTGTTCCTGAGAATAATCTACCTGCAGCAACTTCACCTGCGTGTTTATCTACTGTAATCTTAATTGGAACAAATGCAATATTTCCTTTAGGGTTACATTCCATAATTGACCTTCCTGGTTCAACTGTTACGTCACCATGCCAAATTCTTGGAATTCTATATTTTTGAGCACTTACTGGATCTGGATGATTCTTTACAACCATACCTAAGACAACTTCATGAAGTGGAGCTTTCTTTGCTAATTCTTTATGAGTGTCATTTTCATAAGCATCAATAATGTCTTTGAATGTGATTCCATGTTCTTTCATATATGGTACAGAAAGAGCCCAGTTATGAAATGCTGATCCAAAAGCAACAGTTCCGTCAGCTACTCCAACCTTCCATTTTTCTTTGTAACCCTCTGGAGCAATCTTTTGAATTAATGCATTTACTGAATCAATGATTGAGATAAACTTGGCTTGCATAGCTTCTGGAGTTAATTTCACTTCTTTAATTAATCTGTCTACTTTATTAATAAACAATACTGGCTTAACTAGCTCTTTCAAAGCTTGTCTTAGAACTGTTTCTGTTTGAGGCATGATTCCTTCAACTGCACAAGATAAAACAACTGCACCATCAACTGCTCTCATTGCTCTTGTTACATCACCACCAAAATCTACGTGACCTGGAGTGTCAATTAAGTTGATTAAATGTTCTGCACCATTTACTTTATGAATCATAGATACTGAAGCTGAATCAATTGTAATTCCTCTTTCTGCTTCATCTTCGTGAAAATCTAAGGCTCTTTGTTTTCCAGCAGTTTCTTCTGAAAGCATACCAGCACCAGCAAGTAAATTATCTGAAAATGTAGTTTTACCGTGATCAATATGTGCACAAATTGCAATATTTCTAATCTTATCTTGTTGATTCATTAATTCTGAAATTTCTGTCATAACTAAGTGTTACAAATTTTAGTTTATAAAAGTTTTGTTGTATCGAGGACAAAAAAATATTTTATTTGTGAGAATTCCTTCGCTTTCGCGAAGTTATTGAGGCAATTGAGTTAATCTAAAAACATACTTGGTTTGATGTTGGTGGTAGATATTGAGATTGATTATTACTTATTTGAGTTGCTCAATTTATGTCTGCTAACACAGTGGATAACATTATGCCTTCATTCCTGAGCTTGCGAAGGTGTTTTTAAGATTACTCCGCTGTTGTGCATTATTGATATTAGGGCAGTTGAATTATCCGTCGCGCGACGTGCAAATATTATTTAACAGCTAAGGCGCTCAGAAATATTATTTTAAGAATATTTAATGAATTTTATAATTCTCTAAATTTAGGAGTAATTCCAAGAATGTGATTGTCTTTAAAGAATTTTTCAATATTATTATTTCTACTAGGCCGAGAAGAGGGATGCAGACTTAATGATATTAATTCTTTTTCCATACGTTCAAAGACTCCTCTATAAGTTGGATGTGTTTGAATCAAAGATTCATGAGTTCTTTCAGATTCCTCTACTTGCTCAGCCCAATAATTCAAATCATGATAAGTTCCATTAATTGCCATTTCACTAACCTCAAGAGAAAATCTGGTGTTCGCAGGGTCATAGTTAACTTTAAATTTCAACAAAGAATCTTTCATGTTGTCATCCATCAAAATACAAAACTCATTTTTCCTATTTTTCTCCACTCTCTTAATTAATGAATTAACTTCAGAAAAATAACCTTCTTTTAATTTCTCTGCAGCTTTGGTATATTCTACTCTAGCTTCATGATATTTTTTACCTAAAGACAAAAACATATTATCCTTTCTAATATTCATATAAAACTATCAGTTCAAGACTTTAAAAATAAATGTGTGATAAAAATTACTTCGCTGTCGCTCAGTTATTAGGACCGGGTTCCGTTAATCTAAATGCATACTTGGTTGGAGATTACTACTTCATCCTTCTATCTCTGCCTTTAGACAATTCAATCCTTTGCACTTCCTGCACCCAATCTTCCACAGACTTAACATGATCAATCATATTAGTCACGATTGTTGTCTCAAGTCCTCCATCTATAAGAATAGAATCTTCGCCAACCTCAATGATATTTTTAGGGACAAGTTTACACCTTTTAATATAATCAGGTTCCTTTAAGTGTTTGTCTCTTTCACTAAAATAATAAAATGTTTCCCACTCTTTACCATTATTCCAAAACTCTTTCCCAACATAGATGGGGGGCATTCACCCCATTGAGACCATAAATTCTATTCTTATTTGATTTAATATTATAAGACTTCCCTTTCTCCAATTCAAAATTACCCTTATTCATAAAATAAAATTCATTTTAAACTTTAAAAATAAATGTGTTCTAGAATATATTTTCATCTTCCACGATTTTGATTTATTTTTTATCAAGATGCTGTAAAATTAATTTTTGTAAATCGTCTGATTGCAAAAATTGATTTTGCAGTATACAGGTGAAAAAGAAACAAAATTAAAAATTAAAAAATTATCGAGCTGCATCAGCTTGCTTTTCTGATTCATTCTTTTTCTTTAGAGATGAAGATTCACCATTTCCTTCGTAAGCTAATATGATTTCTTCAGCTAATCCTTGAGATAATTTTTTCTTCTTTCCAAAGGACCTATCTGACGCTGCATGAACAATATTTCTTAATGATAAATTTATTCTTCTAATTGGAGAAACATCAACAGCTTGTGGATATCTTGCACCACCATATTCTACAACTGTTACTTCATCTCTTGGAGCTACTGCTTCAATTGCTCGAACTAGAACTTCTACAGGGTTTTGACCTGTTCTTTTTTCAATAATCTTAAAGGCATCAATAACAATATTCATATTCTTTGAATATTTACCAGTTGCATGGCCTACTTCTAATCTATGCTTTTTGTTTCTGTGTCCACAAAGAGCTAATTTATTCATTAATCTTTCAACAATATTAACCTTTGTTTGACCATACTTAACAACATTTCTACCATGAGATTTTACAATTAATCTTGGTTCTAAGTTAATAGATGTTCTTAAACCGACATCTTTTATTTCAATTTCTGAGATATCCCATAAATCGAAAATCTTGAACTTTATTACTTCTGTCATTTTATCTTCTACCCTTCTGTATCTTACCAGTTACTAATCTATGCAATGGTTGATCATTTACTTTTAAAATTTTATATCTTACACCAGGAATGTCTCCTTTAGAACGTCCTTGTTTTCCACCAATTCTTTCAATCATAACTTCATCATGCTCATCTACAAACTTTTGAGCTAAATTCCCAGGAATAAAAGCTGATACTTGTTTCCCATTTTTAGTCAATTGAACTTTACAACATTTTCTCATTGCTGAGTTTGGTTGTTTTGCTTCTTTTTGAAATTTTGATAGAATAATTCCTTTCGCTTGATTAGCTCCTGCTAAAGGATCTGACTTTGCATAAAGATCTAAAATTTGGACCTTGAATTTTCTAGATTTCCATCTAAACTTCTTTCGGTCATTCATTTTTTTGATTGCGTTTTTTAATCCCATTTTCGTTGTTTATTAATATTGTTAAGAATTTTAGTTTAAAAACGTTTGCATCTTTTTTACCTGAATTTACTGAGCTTGCGAGAGTTTATTCTCGAAAACGATTTTATTTTACTACACAGCACGACATATTTACCTTCTATAAAAATATTATTGTCAAATTTTTGCTAAAAGTCTCGCTGACCACACCCTAGTGGAATTCCATTCGCTTTGGAATATAGGAAAACGAAATTCTCAGGCAGATAAAATAATTGGAAAATATTTTATTGGAGAATTTGTTTAAAGGGATGTGGTTTCAATAAGAAGACAAATCAGATGTCCAGAGAGATAAACTTACAATTTCAAACCTAGAATTCTCTTTACTAACAATTTCAAATGACTTTAAACTTAAGGTATTCAATATCCATGAATTCATAAGAGACCAAATTAGCCTTTATTTTTTATTGAAATTTTGATTATTATTGTCTTGTTAAAAATTGGAAGAAAATCTCGGTTACTAGTTATTAGTAAAGCTATAAGAAAAATTAAAAAAAACTAGTAGCCTGCTCTTTGTTTTCTTTCTAAGACTTCGAGTCTTTGTTTCAAATTAGTTATATCTTTTTCTTGTTCTTCAAGCATGTCACTCATTTGCTTTATTCTTGTTCTTAGTTTTTCTCTTCTGTCTTCAACTGATGAGGTTGAGGAAGATTGGACTTCTGAAGCAGTAGCGGAACCTCCAAAAAAACCGCCCATAAATCCGGAAGATTGACTTTCAGGTGCTGAGACCCTAGATTCTGGCTCTGGTTGCATATTTGATCTAAAACTTTCTAATTTAGCTTCTTGGGTCTCTAATCTCTTTCCTAAATCTACATAACCTGGTGCCTTTTTTTTGAATAATGCCATAGAGAGAATAGGGGAGAGGAATTATTTAAGCTTTCGGGTGGGAATGAGAAGAATATCAGGATTTAATTAATATTATTACACACCCGCGGCGTTTTGGACATAAAAAAAAGGAAGCCCCCACGGAGTTTCGCCCGCACACGGCAGGGCACGCTTCGCCAATTTTCTGCAATGAACAAGAACTCGTACCAATGGCATAAGAACCTGAGTTGACTAAGGCAAGTACCTATTCTAATGTAAAGCGTTCCATCGCTTTATCTCCTGCAATCAATTGCAGAGACTAGGCAAACTTGCTCCGCTAAGGTACCAATGGCATGACCCGATATGGGAAGCCGGGCCTCAGTTGAATTAAATGCCCATCGCTTCGCGATTTGGGTTAAGGTGTCTAACAAATAGAACAAATTATAGAAAGAGAAGATAATAAGAAGCGGATTTCTTATTGCGAATGTTTTTTAAGTTTAATTTGCTATATTTTATTATGGTGATAACTATTCCTGAGATAATTGCAGCTGTATGCCCTGAAAGATATCTTGATAGCGGTGAAGATAATGACTTTGCTCATAAACAAAAGGTTAAGAGATTTAAAGCAATAATAGATAAACATCTAAAAGAAGCTGAAGGAAAAGCAAAAAAAGAAGACAAGAAAGAAGAAACTGAAAAAAGAAATGGTCTCGCCTTAGTTGCTGGAATCAAAGAAGCTCAAGGGGAAGGTCTTTCAAAAGGAAAAGCCGAAGCGACCCATGTCTTAAAATATGATTCTCCTACTGAAACGCTTGAACCTATTTACTTTTTTATTCTGGATTTGATTAATGACTTTGGATTTAAAACTGAAAAACTTGTTGATAATTTTGTTTCGTCGCCTGGGTCTGGACATTTTGGAGAGATGGGGCAAAGGTCTTCGATTATGCAACAGCAAGGTTCGAAATTACTTGCCGATATTAATATGGTGATTAGAAGTATTCTCAATGTGGTTTATGATTTAAGAGATTTTGCCACTAGACTTGAGAGTTATAATGATTATAGAGGGAAGGATAAAGAAAAAGTAGAGAGTGCTTTACTTAGCCTGAAACAGGTTTGGATGGATAAGGTTGATATTAACAAAGGAAATTCTTCACTAAAAGCGATGGGGCTCGGACAGGCTGGATTCACAACTCTTTTAGATGCATTTTTGGTTTGTGATAACGAAGCAGAAGTTGATAAACTTGATTTGAATGCTACGGTAAAGAGAATATTGAAGCCTAGAATTGCGGAGTTTAATCATTGGATTAAATATTCTGAATCGGAGCTTCGTAAAAGATATGAGATTGAGAAAACTTATTTGAAGAGTCAGGTTAATAGTATGCATCTTTATATTGGATGGGCAAAGCCATATCTCCGAGCTGCACAACAACTTCAAATGTCTGAGAATGATAGGCACCCAGCGCTTGTAAAGATGTTTAATACTATGCTTCTTGAGTTAAGCTTAATTGCGAAGAGAGAATTTAAGGCTGGAGATTTTAAATATGCTGAAACTGGTGTTCAGGATATCCCTGCCTCTTGGGGATATAAGCCTAAGAAAAAATATTTTGAAGTTGTTTTTGTTGATTTTGATTTTAGGGGGATTCCTCAAAGAACACAGCAGGGATTTGTTGCTGGTGGAAAAACTGCGATTTCATTTAAAGCATATGCCTTAGATGAAAATCAATTGAAATTGTTTGACTTAGCATTTAAGAGCACAAACTTGACAGATGCTTTTGATTTTGTTGAGGGAGCAACAACTGAGAGTATGGAGCAATTAACTAAAGATATTAATTTTTTCTTGTATGACGAAGAGACTGAAGAAGAAGTAAAGGCAAAAGAGACTAAGAAGAAGAGTACAGGTACTAATCCTTTTTTGGCTTTATTTGGTGCATATAATTCGGGAGCTGGAGAGAAGAAGCCTGCTAAGAAATCGGGTGGTTCGAATTGGACTAAAAGAGATAAGGAAGCTGAGAACAAATATATTATACCTGCACTTCAGTGGAATGTTAAGAATGATACATTTACTTTCTTTGAGATCTATAAGAAAGTGCATGGAATGCCAGCCTTCCCTTGATTTTAATTTCTTTTTCACCAATATACTGCAAAATAATTTCTCGCGTAAAGCACTACGCCACGAAATGATTTTACAGCATCTTGATAAAAAATAATCTCAAAATTGGAGACGAGGAACAAGACAGAAGTCAAACTATTTGAAGAAGATTTCTTTTAGTTCTTCTATATCTTTTACTCTTATTAGTTTTTCTCTCTTTCTACGGCTTCCTCTATCTCCCTTCGTAAATTGCATTGCTTGAAACTTTATTATTCTCCATGGGACATTGTATTTTTCTGCTAGAATGAGGTAATCTTTGAAACCAAGACCAACGGGGCGTTGACGATTGACGGTTGACGTTTGACTGTTAACAATATGATAGAATATCTCTGGATGGCCTATTGCTTTTCTACCTATCATTACGTAGTCGAAGGTTTTTAGAAATTCTTTATAGTTTATTTCATCTACATTTCCTGAATAGATTACGGGAATTTTTGTTTTTTTCTTGAAAGCTTTTGCCCATTTTATGTCTGGCTCGCCAGAGTAACCTTGTTCTCTTGTTCTTGGGTGAATTGATATTGCATCACAATATTTTTCTGCTATTTTTAGGAAATCATCTGATAATGGGGATTTCCTAATTTTCATTGAGAGGTGCTTTTTTGTTTTGGAGCGCATGAATTTTATTATTTCTTCTACTGCTTTTACATCTGTCAGGTATGCTCCGAAGCTTCTTTGTTTTGCGTTTGTTGCTGGGCAGCCTAGGTTGAAGTCCCAGCCGGAGACTTTAGAATCGTACCGATTCATAAAGTCAGCTAGAAGCTCTAGGCTAGAGGCCTGAAGCAATTCTTTTGGGCCAAAGATTTGTAGGATTGGTTTGTCTTCTAGAATTATTGGGACCGGGGAAAGTGGGGAGTATAATGGAGTGCAGGTTAGAGCTGCTCCTGCTTTTTTGCAAATCATTCTGAAGGCTGGATCGTTTACTTCTTCCATGGGGGAGAGGAGGACTGTTGGCCGTTGACTGTTGGCCGTTGACGGAAGCAGGGGAATTAGTTTTCTTTTGGCTGTCATGGGAAGGGGAATAAATTAAGGGTTAAAAGTTTTGGGGAGGGGGCATTAGGATAGAGGGTACCAATGGCATGACCCAATAGAGGAAGCTGGGCCTCAGATTGATATATTTAGCTAGCTTCGGGCCAGTTGAGTTAGTCGTTCGCGCTGCGTGCATAAACTGAGATTAACAATATAATGTTTAAACTATGAAACTTAGTACTGTCCCATTATAATATGGAGGAGTTATCAATCTTAACACCTAATTATCTTACTAATTGTTGAGGATAGTGGTGGCTAGGAAATAAATTTACAGGACTAAATTAAGAGATTGTAAGAGATCAATTATTTTCTGAAGAAGCTTAGGACTATTGTAACAATTGTTGTTATGATTATTGCCCAGCCGATTATGTTTGAGAATAAGTGGTTTCCTAATATTTCTGGTAATTGAATTGGTCCGGCCAGAACTGCATAACCTACAACTAATGATACCAACATTCCTGAAAACCAGGCGAAGAAGGACAGGTAATTTTCTAGATGGTTTGATTTTTTAGTTTTCATAAAGATTAGATGATGTATTAAATTATAAATCTGCTGATTGCTTATTATCGTTCGATATTAATGTAACATTATCGCTCCGGCGGGGGCATGGGGTGATTGGGGTTGACAGAGAAGTTAGGATTTTATTTCCCAGAATGTATCAAAATATCTTTTATGGGTTTTTGTTATTTCTTTATTTTGTATTTTTATTATTGTTATTGGATCTGTAAATACGAATTGAGCTGTTGTATCTCCATAAATTATTGTTGGGGTTGGTGGTATCAATGATTTATCTATTGATTTATATTGTCCGCCTTTAATTTTATTTATAGATTCTCCTTTTGGGTAAATAATTTTTTCTTTGACTCCTCTTCCTTCTAGATATTCTAGAAAAGTTTTTACAACAGGGATGTATTTTTTATCTGATATAAATGGCGAGATATTTCCGAATGAATAATGCATTTGCTTTTGACTTATTATTTCTAAGAAGATTGTTTTTAGGCCATTTACACCCTTTAAGACCTCTACTTTTGCTTCATCCTTTTTTTTATCTAAAGAATTTAATTGTGGTATTATCTTTTCAAATTTAGATTTTCTTTCTTCGAATTCATTCAGAATTATCTCTGGGTTTGTTGGTAGATATATTTTCTTTTTGTTCTCTTCAAAATAGCTTACAAATCCTTTCTGCATTAGCCTTTCTAGGACATCATAGATTGTTCTTCTTTCTATTGATGTTCTTTTTGTTAAGTCTAGTATCGTTGCTTTTCCTGACTTCATTAATTCTAAATATATGTCGGCATCTTTATTTTGGAAACCTATTGCTAATAGTTCTTTTTTCATATTTATATTATGAGAAGTTTATTTATATATATTATGGGTGATAATCTCCCACATAGGATTAAGTAGTCGTTATTTGTTGTTATTTTACAATGAAAAACAAAAGAACTAAACTAAACTTATTAGCCACTATGAGTAAAAGCTATGCAGAAGATTGCTATATAATTTCTGATCTAAAAAAGGAAGACAGAAGAGACAATGGAGCATTTCCAAGTGATAGCATAAAAGAGGCAGAACCTGATTGGCCAATCGCCCACTATATTGGCGCAAACAGTTATAACTTTAATGGAAAGGAATCACAAATAGAAACAGCTATTGGTCTGGCTGGATATCTACCAGTTGCACATAAAAGTTTTAATGATTTTTATGGATCACTCAAAGGAGGAGAGGATAATTACCTTAAATTTAATAATTTAGAGAGAAGGTCGAAGATGACTAAGAGTTATTGCAGTTCAAAAGATATAATTATTTGCCCATGGGACTCTCACTATAAGCCAGTCAGAGATTGGGAGTTATTTAAAAAAATAGAGTCTGAAGAAATAATGCTAGATTCAATAGAACTTGCAAAAAAGATAAATAAACGTGGATTGAAAAATAAAGTTGATTTAATAATCTATGATAAAAGCTTTTATATTAGCCCACTGAGAGAATTAGTTAATGATGAAATGGGAGAATATGAAGAGGATCAGGAGGAGATTCAAAGAATGAAGAACATTAGTAAAAAATACGGAATTAATTTTGTTGAAAAAATAGAAGAATTGCCATTCCCTTATTTGCTATATGAACATTTAAGAAATAATAATAAGGATCTTTTTTGGCATTAGGTATTTTTCATACAAAGATCCATTTAAACAATAAGTATAATTGCATGTCTACTTCTTAACATGGACATCCATTTGAGGAAATGGAATTTCTATCTTTGCTTTATTTAGTGCGTTGTATATTTTTGTGTTTGCTTCATCAATTGCACCGAATCTTTGCTCAAAAGATTCTACAAAAAAGAATGCTTTGAAGCTTAGAGAGGAATTCCCCATTTCTAGGAATTTTACTGTTGGTTCTGGATCATTTGTAAAACCAGTAATTGTCGGTATTTCTTTCATTACTATTTTTTTTACTTTTTCTATATTTGACCCATAGGCAACTCCAAAGGGTATTACTACTCTTGATTTTGGTTCTGGTTGAGCTATGTTTTGGATGTTTGAATCTGCTAATTTTGAATTTGGAACTATTATCATTTCATTATCGAATGTTTTTACTTTTGTGCTTCTTAATCCGATATTTAAAATTTTTCCTGTTACACCACCTTCGAGCTTAACTAAATCTCCAACCTGGACAGACTTATCTAAAATAATTGAAACTCCTCCAAAGATATTTGCAAGGGAAGACTGCATTGCAAAAGCAATTGCTAGCCCACCAATACCTATCCCTGTTAATAATGGACCAATCTCAATACCCCAAACTTTCAGAATATAAAGAATTCCGACTAGAACTAAAACAACTTGGAGTGTTGATTTTACTAATTGCAAAAGGGCTTCATTCTGTGAAGTTTTTGTTTTACGTGCAACTTTCTTTATTATTCGTGTGGATGATATACTAAATATTCTATAAAACAGAACCAGTATGAATAGTCCGATTAATGTGTCCATTGATGTATTGAATATTTTAACTAATTCTTCTTTCCAAGGTAATTGACCTAATGCAATCTTTATTCCAAACAACAATGCAATTACGGTTACTGGCTTTGCAGATTTTTCTATTATTAAATCATCTAAATCTGTCTTTGATTTCATTGTTAATTTTAGAATTATTTTTTCAACAATAAAAACTCCTAATTTAATAATTATAAAGAATACCAATAAATAGATTAAAGCTACCATATACTGATTTGTTGTTAAGTTTGTTGTGATGAATTCTTTTAACATTTTTTATTTTTTAACTACAGATTGTGAACCGCAACTACATTACCTCTATTACTTGTATTCCTAATAAGTTCAAGGCATTTTTTAAAACTTGTCTAAAAGAATCTGTTAATTCTAATCTTAAGCCTTTGTAAATTGAGTCGATTACTGAACATGAATGATAGAATTCGTTGAATACTTGTGATAATTTGTAAGCGTAATTTGCAACGAGTGCTGGGTTCATTGTTCTGTAGGCGTCTGCTACTACTTTTTTGAATTCATTTATTTTTAGGATTAGCTCTGCTTCTTTGTCTTCTAGTTCTTCTGGATAGATTACTTCTGGTTTTTCTCCGGCTTTTCTCATAATTGAGGAAGCTCTTGCGTAAGAATATTGACAGTAAGGCCCGGTGTCTCCTTCGAAAGAAATTGATTCTTCTGGATTAAAAACCATGTCTCTTTTTACATCTACTTTCAATAAGAAATATTTTAATGCTGAAAGTGAAATTTTAAGAGATCTATTTTCTAACTCTTTTTCTTCTAGAGTATCTCTTGCTTCTAATTCTTTTTTTACTAAAGACTGAATTTCACTGATTAAGTCATCTGCATCAACAACTGTTCCTTCTCTTGACTTCATTCTACCATTCGGCAAGTTCACCATACCATAGGCGAGATGTTTTAATTTTTCTTTGTCTGTTAACCCTAATTTATCTAGGACTGAGAATAAAACTTTGAAATGGTATTCTTGTTCGTTTCCTGTAACGTAAACTGATTCATCTGGATTAAAGTCGTCAAATTTTACTTTTGCTAAATAGATGTCTTGTGTAATATAAATTGAAGTTCCGTCTGACCGCAATAAAACTTTTTCTCCTAATTTTTCATCTTCTAGATTAATTACAATTGCTCCATCTTCTCTTTTTTGGAAAATTCCTTTTTCTAAACCGCCTAGAATAATGTCTTTACCTTCTTTGTAAATTTGACTTTCAAAATATTCTTTATCAATTGTAATCCCAAATTTTTTGTAGGTTTGTTTGAAACCGTCTAAGGCCCAAGCGTTCATTTTTTTCCAGAGAGCGATTATTTCTGAGTCTCCAGCTTCCCATTTCTTTAACATCTCTTGAGATTCTTCTTCTAATTTTGAATCTTTCTTTAATTCTTCTGCAAATTTAACATAAAAATCTCCAACAAAATGGTCTGATTTTTCTTCAGCATCTATTGGGGTTTTTCCTTCTCCCCATCTTTGATAAGCAAGCATGGATTTACAAATATGAACTCCTCTATCGTTGTTTAAATTTGCTCTCACGACTTCGTAACCATTTGCTTGTGCAATTCTTGAGATTGATTCTCCAATTGCCATATTTCTTAGATGACCTAAATGTAATGGTTTGTTTGTGTTTGGCGAAGGAAATTCGATTACTAATTTTTTATTCAATGCTTCAGCCGAGCCGAAGTCGTTTCCCTTGTCTTTGATTTCTTGGATTAGGTTTTGTGCTAATAGTTTTCTGTTTAGGTAGAAGTTGATGTAAGGACCAGACGTTTGAATTTCTTCAAATTCTTCTGGTGGATTGTGCATAAGTTCTCTCAAATCCGTTGCAATTTGTTGTGGGGATTTTTTTAATTCTTTTGCAAGAGAAAAGCAGGCAAAAGCGAAGTCTCCGTTTGTGTAATCTTTTGGTGTTTCAATTAGAGTTGACAGATTTTCTGGTACAGAGACATCTAATTCTTTTAATGCGTTTTCTATGATTTCTATTACTATTTGTTTCATAGAAAAAAAACATTTCCTGGGTATAAAAATGTTTTTCAGTTGGGGGTTTGAAGTTTGAAGCCTGAAGCTAGGGAGAAAGAGGGCAAAGAGGGGAAAAGTGGGGGGTTTTGGCTATGAGGATTTTGGGGGAGGGCGAAAGGCAATTGTAAAAATAAAAATCAGGAGGCAAATTGATATTCGGGCCAGTTGAATTATCCGCTCCGCTGGGGGCCTCGTTTGTTGGAGAAAGTGGTGGGTTAAAAATTACAAGCTTCTCAATTGAGGTTGATTGAGCAGAGTATTGCCCCCTATAATCTGGGCTAATCCCGGCACCATTCGCTTGAGATTATGGGCGCCAAAATTTCAGACAGGTCAAAACCATTGGAAAACTTTTGACGAAATTTTGTATGGGAGTTATCGATCTAAACATACAATTGACTTATTTATACAAATCACAGAACTAGTAGCTTTAGTTTTATTGCCGAATAGAAGAGTATTGTAAATCCACCCAGAACGATTGAGGCAATCATTGCGGTTCTTGTATATTCTTCTTTCATAAATAATCCAAAGAATTTCTTTTCGTCGCCCAATTTATTATGAATGTCGTGAAGTGGGCAATCCCATTTATTTATCATTACTGCCATTGCTTCTCCACATAAGGCTATAAAAGATATCGGAAGAATTGAAAATTGTCTTCCTGTGAAACCTGAATATAACAATAAGAAGATTGAGGTATATATGAATAAAGCTCCTACGATGTGGAATATTCTTAAGGAGTAAACTTTTGTTTTGTGATTCATGAAGTGAAAAAGAAAAAGTTGGTTATTAAGGTTTGGTTAGGGATTGCTTTGAAGAAGGTAACAGATTAATATTAAGGTACCAATATCATGACCCGATAGGGGAATCTAGGCCTCCGTTGAATTAATGTTAGCCTTCGGCTTCTGGAGTTGTTGGAGATAGACAGAGTAGTTGAATAGATGATTTAAAATAGACAACTACTTTAAAGCTTTTAATGTTTCTTTAAAGATTTCTTTTACGTCTGGTTCGCCTGATATTTTGTAGTATTTGAAATTCTTTTTTAGATATTTTAAGACTGGCCTTGTTTCTTTTTTGTAGACGTCAAATCTGTGTTTTATTGCTTTGGGGTTGTCGTCTGTTCTACCTTCGTGCCTATTTAGAAGTCTTTTTATCGCTGTCTTCTTTGAGACTTTGTAGAAAAGGACTCTATCAACCAAGTTGTGTTTTTTTGCGTATTGTGCTTGGGCCAAGGTTCGAACGGCACCATCTAGAATATATCCTTTTGCGTCTTTTGGGAGTTTTTTTATTTCTTCTTTTAGGATTTTGAATATTAATTCGTCTGAGAGGAGGTCGCCTTTTTTTACAGCTTCCTTGTAGGGGGTAAGTGGGGACTTCTTTTTCTTGAACTCTTTTCTTATAACTTCACCAACAGAAATTTCATAGATTTTCTTTTGTTGGAGAAGATGGGCTTGTGTTCCTTTTCCTGCACCGGGCATTCCCATGAAGAGTATTTTTTTCATAGAAGAGGAAGGAAGAGGGTTCTTATAAAAGTTGGGGGAGGGATTGCTGAACCAAGCGCAGATTGATATGTTGAAATAGTCGTGTTGCAGGGTTACACACCTGGAGTGTTTGTTTTTGGTAGCTAGAAATTTAATTATCAATGAAGGACTTTAATTAATTATCTTCTGAGAGAAATTCTCTTATTTTTTGAATTTTATTTTTATCTTTTTTTTCTATTAGTAAGTTTCTGAAGATGATTGCATTTTTGTAATATTCTTTTGTGTGACTACATGTGGTTGATTTTTCGAATTCGTCTAAATTGTTTAATTCATTTGTTCTATAATGGTCTATGTATGTAACTAATCCTTCATTGTATTTCCAATTTTCTGGACGAATGTTATTGTTTTCTAATAGAACATGAATCCATTCATGACCTAGAATTCTATTCATTAAATTTTCCTTTTCTTCCTCATTATTTGTTTCTGTCAAAACTGCAATTTTTTCCGAATTTCCAATAGTTGTATTTATTCCACTTTGGAAATCTATTAATTTATTTTTTATTTCTTTATTGTTTATGTAATCTGCAAGTTTTTTGTATTTAGGGAGTGATTCTTTGTAAATTACTTGCCCGCCATATTCTTTTATTAATATCTGATACTCTTTTGATTCATAGAATTCCTTAATATTGTCTAGTCTTTTTTGAATATTATGCCCGTATTTTTCATAAGTTGGCCGTCTGCAATCGCTTAGATAAGTCGTTAGAACTTCTTGCTCTTTTGTTATCCATGCTACTTTGAACCAATTCTTATTGAAGTTTAAATTTAGTTTTTCTGATACTTCCTTTAGTTCTTCAAGGACTTTCTCTTCTAACATATTTATTAATATTTTTGTTGATATAAAAATATATATGGGGTTGGAGAAGAAGGGGAAGCTTTAATTTTTATTGAAGGATGATTGCTTCGCTATTGCTCAGATATTAGGACAGTTGAAATAATCGTTCGCGCTGTGTGCATAAATTGAGATTAATTGACAGAGGAGTTCAAAGCAATAATGAGAAGAAAAAAAATTTCTAAGTAAACTCAGTTATTACAACTGTTAAATTCTCGGTCACGCCGTGTGCAGGAATGATACCAATATTAATTTGAACAAGCCTGAACCAAAAAGGCAAAGACAATTGAATTAATGTTAGCCTTAGCCCCATTCATTTGGGAATATGGATGCCAAAATTTCAGACCGGTTAAAACCCTTGTGGACAACTTTACGGGCGATTGAAAACCCTTGGAAAAGTTTTCAATGTAAAGTCGTCTGGGCAAAGTTTTAACGAAATTTTGTATCGGCTTCGGGAATTGCTCGCAATGGCAGAATAGTCCCAGAATACAATAAATAAAATAAATTATATAAAGATGTCTTCTTTTGACAAATTATGGAACCAAAATATAATGATGAGGATATGAAAAATCATGATGCTGTTGCTGCGGTTATTAAAAATGATGAGGGAATGATTTTAATGCAGAAGCATAATAAATATGGGTTTTGGACTATTCCTATTGGAAAGGCAGGGAAAGGTCAAAGTCCGGAAGATGGATTAAAACAGGAAATATTTGAGGAATGTGGGTTAATTATTGAGGAGTCTGATCTGATAAAACAAAGAGATTATGAATATATTAGAAATCAAAAGGACATTAGACTAACATTATTCTTATATGAGATTACTAAATCTTCTGGAGTTTTAGAAAATAAAGAACCTCACAAACATGCTGAACAGAAATTTGTTTCGATTGATAAAATTGCAGAACTCCCTTATTTATCTGATGCTACCATTTTATTTTTAGAAAGTATTGGGATTATTAGGGAAGCTAGGATTTAATCTAATCTACCAACTTGTGTTGTTCGGGAGACCACTTTGGAGAGTTTACTAATACTACAAATAAGTTGGTTCCATCAACCCAATATTTTTCATTCTTTTCAAAGAAATATAAATCACCTTGAGATATTTCAAAATCTCCTTTATCTGAGTGGATTATTCCACTCCCGGAAATACATAAATATATTTCGTCACATTCTAGATTTACTGACCTACCACTATCTGGATAGCGGCCGCTAATTAATGCTGTTGCGCAACCTAGATTTTTATTTGGAAAATCATAATTCCAAACTGTGCAGGATTTTGTATTTTCGTATTTATCTGAATCTGATTTTTTTATTAACATTCTATTTTATAGTATAATTAGTATATAATCTTTTGTTTATTTATTGATGATTTAATTTTTATTGTTGCTATGAGGGTTTTATTAATAAGCCTAAAAGGAATTGTTGAGTAAACTCAGATTGATATGTGAATTATCGGTCACGCCGTGTGCATGAATTGAGTTTAATTAAGAGAGGGGTTAAAATAGATAACATATTCTGATTTTATTTATCTCAATAGTTAAATCGCTTCTCGTAGCTTTTATGATCTAGCCATTCTAAAATTATTGAGACTACTAAAATTTCTTGGTTTTCTATAGAATATAATAATTTCCAAGCGTTTGGCAAATTGTATTTCTATAGATTATTTATTTTGTACTTTTCTTTATACTCTTTCGGGATTAGTCTTTTTGGTATTTGAATTCCACAAAAGGCATTTTCTTCGATATCATTAAAGGCTCGTACTAATTTTTACTTTAAATTTTCATCTAGTTGTTCAAAAGAATTTTTTATTTTATTATCTTTAAATCTAATTTTGGAATTTAATTTCATTTACTCCAAAACAGATTTTTGTTCTTTATATTCTCATCTTTGTTTTTTGGATAATAGATCCAACCTATTTTAGCTTCGGAGTCTATTGATATTTTTCTTGAATAAAGAAGATAATCAATTATTACACAGAAAGTTTGATACATCATTTTTTTTGGAAGATTTTCCCAGAGTGCTCTCTTCTTGTATTCTCCATCGTATTCTTGAATAAATTTTTCGACCATCAAAACTGTGTCCAGTCTGGGAAATCTTAAGATTTGTTTTGCATCCATGTTATATTAGTTGATATAACAATATTTAAGGGTTTTGATTTTGAGAATTACTTCGCAGGCTCAGTTATTGAAGATAATTAAAATAGTCGTTCGCGCTGCGTGCATAGATTGTGAATAACAGACAGAATAATCTTTTATTTTTTCTTAATTAAATTATTATAAATTAATTCTAAAATATAAATTACTACTCCAAAAATAATTGCCCAAACTATTATTTTTGGCATTGGAGAGGGGCTTGGACAAGGGGTTTGAATACAATAATGTATTGTGCGATTAAAATAACCAACATAAGCGCCCGCAAGTGAACCCAAAACCAGAATCAATGATTGTACTCTATTTATTTTAAATCTCATATATTCTATTGGGCTCAATCTATTAATACCTTCTTATGACTTCCAAACGAATTGAAATGATGATATACTGCAAAAAAATGACAGCCAAAATCCATTCTGAAAAATATATTTAAAGGAAGTTGTTTTAGAGTTGTTATGGAAACACATGATTTAGTTATTATTGGTGCAGGACCTGGTGGATATTCGGCGGCGATTTATGCGGCTCGTTATCAGATGGATGTTTTACTTATTGGTGAGATTCCTGGTGGAATTGCTGGAACTGCTCATGATATTCGGAATTATCCTGGGTTTGCCAAGGTGTCTGGAATGGAATTGATGATGAAGATTATTGAACAGGCCAAGTTACTCGAGGTTCCTGTTAAGCAAACTATTGTTCAAAATATTTCCAAGGGTGATGGAGGATTTTTTATTAAGACTGGCAAAGAGGAATTTTTTGCCAAGAAGATTTTGATTGCTACTGGAACTGCTAGACGTGAATTAGGAGTGCCTAGGGAAAAAGAGTTAACTGGTAGAGGTGTTAGTTATTGCGCTACTTGTGATGCTGGATTTTACAAGGATAAGATTGTGGGTGTTATTGGTGGTGGAGATGCTGCTTTGACTGCTGCTCTTTTGCTTGCGAAGTTTGCTTCTAAAGTTTATATTTTTTACAGAAAAAAAGAATTTACTAAAGCTGAGGTTGCTTGGGTTACTGAGGTTGAAAAGAATGAAAAGATTGAAGTTATGTTTGAAGAAGAAGTTTCTGAATTAATTGGTGAGGAAAAACTGACTGGTGTGAAAATGAAGTCTGAAAAGGAAATTTCTATGGATGGTTTGTTTATTGAGATTGGTGGGACTCCAAACACTAAGCTTGCTGAAGAACTGGGGCTTGAGTTGTCTGGTGGATCTATTGTTGTTGACAAGGAACAGAATACTAATGTTTATGGCATTTTTGCTGCGGGTGACGTGACTGACAGACCTTTCAAACAAATTGCTACGGCTAGTGGAGATGGGGCGACGGCGTGTTATACAGCGTTTAAAGAATTGCGTTCAGAGAAGGCAACACTTTGATTCTTTTTCATCTATACAGCATTAAATGATTTCTTCCGTACAGGAAGTACGCTACGAAATGACTTAATATTATCTTGATAAAAAATAATTCAAAGTTTGGGAGAAGGAGGTACTAAAAAGGCAGAAAGTTTAGAACCTCAAATGATTTTAGGAACATAACTGAATCATATTCTACTATTGAATCTCCGAATTTTGATTTTAAATCTGATATTATTTCATATAGTTCTTTTATGTTTTTTATGCAAATTCTAAATTCTAAATCTGCATAGCCTAGATAATTCATCACACTAATTACTCTTGGCAGGCCTTTTAGATAATCTCTGATTTTTTTATCTACACCTGGAAGAGTCTTAAGGAAAATTCTGTAATGCATTAATCCCAAATTCTCATAGTTAACATTTATTTTATAGCCTGCGATTATTCCTGATTTTTCGAGTCTTTTAATTCTTTGAATAACTGCTCTAGCTGTAAGACTTAATTCTTCAGAAATTTCTATTGCAGAGATTCTTGAATTTATGGAGAGTTTTTTTATTATTGCTTTATCGATATCATCAATTTTTGTTTGAAATAGACTATCTCCTATATCTACTGATTTGAATTTTTTATCATGTAAGAAATCCCAGCTTAAATAATCTGAATTCATTTCGAAGGTGATTAAATTTTCTTTTAGATATTGTTTAAATTCCTCTGATAATTTGTCATATCTTTTTTTGAATTCAAATATATCTTTAGACCAGATTCCTAAAACCATATCCCATTTCCCATAGAGTCGGATTGTCATTCCTACATTTTCTGAGTTGGTTATTTTTTTTATTATCTTTCTTTCTATTTCTTCGGTAGTATTATGAAATTTAATCCAAACAATTCCAATTTGATATCCTAATTTTAGATTATCAATTAGTGCATAGCAATTTTCTAGAATGCCTCTCTTCTTTAGACTTTCAATTCTGTATCTCACAACTTCCTTACTTGCCTTAATTTTTTTGGCGATTGCTGCGTTTGTTTGTCTTGAATTATAATCTAATTCTCCTAATATCTTCTTATCAATTTTGTCTATCTTTTGTTCCATTATTACCATGTGGAACTATTGATATATAAATATTTCTTATTGGTAAAATATATTCTCCGATGTTTTATTTATTTGTCATAATAGACAATAGTAACAAAAATGGGAAATGAAAAAATAATCGTTGCAATTCCACAAAAACCAATTCTCAAAGGAGAACATGGAAGGTGGGGAATTCCTTATGGTGCGATGAAGATAACTCAAGAACTGAAAGAGAATGGATTTGATGCTACGTTATATGATTTTGGAGCAACGAACAATAAAGATTCTGAAATAACTCATGACCTTATTCCTCAACATGGAACTTCGACAGAAGAGATAAAGAATATATTAGGAGAAGAGAAACCAGATGTATTGGCAATTAGCTCACAATTTACTTATTTATGGAAGAATACTGAACACATGATAGATATTGCTAAGGAGATTTCTCCCGAGACAAAGATTATTCTTGGTGGAAATCAAGCTGAAGCATATGGGGAAATTCAGGGACTTCCAGTTGGGGGAAATATTGATGCAATCGTTCGAGGGACTAATCCGAAAAGTTTAGTTGAATTATTGAACTCAGACGAGATAAATAAATCAAAAGAGATGATTATCACAAAAAAGGGCAAAACTAATGTTGAACAATTTACTCCACATGACTATTCTATAATAAACATTGAAAATTATTCTGGGAAGAATCATATGAATTTACCCACGGAAGGTAAGGCTGCAAATTATCTTTTTACTGTTGGGTGCAATAATGCTTGTACATATTGTCAAGCGCCTGTTATGCATGGAAAGCAAAAGGGTCGGAGAATGGAAGTCATTGAAGAGGATTTCAAAAATCTGAAGTCGCGTGGAATTGAGGAATTGGTAATATTTGATGATAATATTGTAGATTTATCAATAAATATGGTGAAAGAATTACTTGAATTATCTGGGAAATATTTTACAGGGTTGTATTTGGAAGGGGGGATTGAAACGTCTAAATTGAATGAGGAGTTTGCAGATTTATTTAAGAGTACTAACGTTAAAGGAGGATATTTGGCTGTTGAAACTCCGAATATTTCTTTAATGAAAAAGTTAAGTGGGAAGTTTAATTCGACTAAAGATTACATGGCTCATATAGAGAAGACGACAAAGCTTTTACATGATAGAGATATTTATTTTTATACAAACTCTATGTGTGGCTGGCCAGGAGACACTAGGGAGAACATTCAGAGTGAGATTGATTTTCAGAAATGGCTAAAGGATGATTGTGGTGCGGGATGGTCAACTTTTTCAACTGTGAAGCCTTTTCCTGGAACTGGATTTTATAATGTAAATAAAAATAAAATTGCTAAGGGCATGGATTGGCAGACGAATTCTAAGGCATATTATCTTTGTGGAGAGTCTGCTATTTTTGATGGGAAAGATATATCTGCACAAGGAGTTGGTAATATGGTCCGAGGAGCATATGAAAAGATTAATGGGAAAGGTTTACCAATGAGTCCCAATCCTTATTGGAAGAAATAAGAACCTAGAGTCATTCTATTTCTTATGAAAAGTTTTAGCGAGAAATGTTCTGATGCGGTTCGGATGATTCCGAAGGGGGAGGTTTCTACTTACAAAGATGTTGCTAATGCGATTGGGTCTTCCGGGTGTCGGGCTGTTGGGACTGCTATGAAGAAAAATATTGGTCGAAATGTGCCATGCCATCGGGTTATTAATTATAGTGGCCTTGTGGGTGACAAGGTTGAGGCTTTGGAGAAGGAAGGTGTTGAGGTTGTGAAAGGGAAGATTGATTTGGGGAAGTTTAGGTTTAGGTTTTAGGTTTTAACAAAAAAGTTTTGAGAAACTTTTTATGCAGCTCAATTTTTCTTTGGGATTTTGTCTCCCGCAGGAGCATCGACAAAATCTTTATTGAAAATTGGCAGCATACATTTGTTATTTTTGGATTAGTTTGAATTTTAGGATTTTTTGTAAATCGTCGGATTACAAAAAATCATAACAATTCAAAATAATCAAAAAGAACAAGTGTATGCGAGGGACAGGGTTCGAACCTGCGTAAGCGAAGTTCTTTTGGGAACTTCTCATAAACCAAAAGTTCGCTAAACTTTTGATTTAAGCATAAGTTCTCGCTGTGGCGAGGTCTCTTCTGGAATTCACTATGTAACACAAGTTAGAACATATTGGTCCATCACATTTTTTTACTTTTTATTAGACTAGTTTGGATTTTATGGGTTTTTGGAAATCGTCTGATTGCAAAAAACCATAAGAATTCAAAATAGTCAATAAAAATAAAAAAATGCGAGGGACAGGGTTCGAACCTGCGTAAGCATAAGCTACCAGATCTTAAGTCTGGCCCGTTTGACCACTCCGGCACCCCCGCATAAGAGGTATAAAACCCATAAGGGTTGGATAAAAAAAATAATAAGATTTAACTTAAAAACTTATCTAATAACTAGATTATTTTTTTGTCTGAACTTTTACGCCCATTTGTTCTAATCTTTGAATGTGCATTCCCATAATCTTCTCAACGTTTTGAATCATTGTGTTTAATTCTGCTCTTTCAGAAGCTAAAGTGTTTAATGCACCTTGATGAAATCCAATCTCCATTTCTGCTGACATTGGAGGAGCTTGTTGTGTTTCATTCGGTTGAGCACTATTGTTTAATGCGCTTTCTAGGTTTTCGTTATTAATATCCATATTATTTTCCTCCTTTGCTTTGTTATAACTATTAAGTAACAATATCGTTTAAATAGTTTTTGGGTGGGAAATTTCTGCTTCGCAAGATTGATATTACACTCACGACAATTTTAGTCCGCACACGGCAGGACTAAATTTATCTTCGTTAGAGATATTGAGTTAGGTGCTCGAGGACCGGAAGTCGTTTGCTTAAGATTAACATCAACCGAGCTAATGGATAAAGTAAAATTTAATCTGAAATTCGAGGTGAAGGTGGATAGCAACATTATTCGAATAGTTTAGAGATTGGGTGATTGTGCTGAGTTCTAAAGATTGCTTCTGCGAAGAGTTGGCTAACATCAATCACTTCTATGTCCACAGCATTTGAGTAATGGGTGTTACTTGTAAACACTTTGTCGAAAACTGCACATAATTCTTTTATTCCCTTTGTAAATAAACCATGAGTAGCATAACAAAATAACTTATTTGCTCCACCCTCCCTTAATCTTTCTGCATTTTTGCAAAGCGTTCCCCCAGAATCAACAATATCATCTACTATTAAAATATTTTTTCCTTTGAAATCTGGGCCGACATATCTAATTGACCCCACTTCTCCTGCTTTTGATCTTTCTTTTATCATAAACCCAATGTCATATTCTAAATCTGTGATTCTTTCAAATCTTGTCAAAAATGCTTTTACTCTATCTACCCCTCCAGCATCTGGTGAAAGTATTAATAAATTTTTCAATTCTGATGAATAATTTCTATTAAGATATCTTGTGACTTCTGGAAAACTATAGAGGTTTTCAACGGAGACATTTTCTGGGTAGAAGCCTTGTATTTGAGCTGCGTGTAAATCCATTGTTATTATTCTTTTTACTCCTGGCGAAATTGTTGCCGCCAGTGCTCTTGCGGAAATTGGAACACGGGATTTGTCTTTTCTATCTTTTCTTGAATACAGAATATCTGGAAGAACAAAAGTTAGACTATTTGCTGAGGATCCTAGAATTAAATCTTTTGCCAATATTAATTCTACCCACCAATCGTTTGGGGTTTTTGTTGAGTCGTGAATAAAATAAACATCTTTTCCCCGAAGGCTTGAAGTTCCTGATAATTCAGATTCCCCGTTTCTAAATTTTGAAATCATTAATTCTTCTAATGGGACATCTAGACCTTTTTCTTTTTTTATGTATTCTTTTATTTTTTCAGAGAATGCCCAAGCATGTGAATTTTTATCAGAAAGAAGAATCATTTTAGTCATAGGATAGAATGAACTGATTTCTTTAAATTAATTTTGGTAGTTTTGGGAGATTGGATTGCAATTATTAATATTACGCTCACGATAAATTTAGTCCGTACACGATAGGACTAAATTTATCTCCGCTGGGAGAATTGAGTTAGTTCTACTAAGGAGGCAGTTTGCTGGAGGTTGATATTGATTGAGCCCTAAGATAAAACTACAACCCATTATTTCTCAGATTGTTAATATTTAATAAGAATATAAGATTAAGATTGCTATGCAAAAACATGGATATCGGGATTTGGCAAAAATTTATGATTTAATAAATCAGAAAAAGGATTATGCTGGCGAAGTGGATTTCCTTAAAGCTTTATTTGAAAAATATAATGTGGAAACAGTACTTGATGCTGGGTGTGGGACTGGCACTCATATGAAATTATTAGAAGATTATGGATTTAGATGTGAGGGGATTGATATAAATAAGGAGATGCTTGACATTGCTAAAGAGAAAGTAAAGGGTTCTCTAACTCAAGCAGATATGACTGATTTTAATTTGAAAAAGAAATATGATGCTATAATCTGTATGTTTGCAGCGTTTAATCATTTGACAGAACCAGATTCCGCAACAAAAGCGATTAAATGCTTTGAAAAACATCTAAATCCAGGTGGAATTTTATTAATTGATTTACATAATCCTAAGGGTAATGGAAAGAAGATTGATACATTTGGGAAGATACAAAGACAAATGAAATGGGATTATAATATTAAAACTCAAATTGAAACATCTTCTGTTATTTTTAATGTTGATGGGAAAAAGATAGAAGACGACCATATGATGAAGATTTATTCTGTAGAGGAGATTTTAGATATGTTTGAAAAGGCTGGATTTTCAAAATCAACAGCATATGAAGGTTATGGATTTAATCCTGCTAAACCGACATCAAAGAATTTAGAGATATTTGCTAAACTAAATTAATAACTGGATAATTTTTTTTGATTAATGTTTTAATTGTTAATAAGAATGTTTTTTGATGAAAGATGGATGGGCATTATTATTGTTGATTATTGGAATGATTTTTATTAATTATTCTATAATTGATTCTTTTTTGGTTCGGAGTTTTGAAGATGTGGAGTATGGTGTTATCGAGAGGGTTGTTGATGGGGATACTATTGTGGTTGCGACCACAAGGAAGTTGACAGTTGACAGTAAACAGTCTACAGTAAACGGACAACAGTTGACGGCTGACGACGAACAGCTTACGTACAAAGTTCGTATGCTTGGGATTAATACTCCAGAGAAGGGGGAATGGTTGTATGATGAGGCTCGGGAATTTATGGATGGGTTTAATGGGAGTGAGGTTGTGCTTGAGTTTGGAAGTGAGAAGTTTGATCGTTATGGTCGGACTCTTGCGTATGTTTTTGTTGATGGGGTGAATTTGAATTTGGAGATTGTTCGTCAGGGGCTTGCTAATGCTTATTTTCCTGCTGGTCGCGATAAGTATTATGATGAATTTTATTATGCTTGGGAGGAGTGTATGCAGCGTAGTGTTGGATTTTGTGCGACTGCGGAGGAGGAGTGTTTGGAATTTGATTGGAAACCTACGGAGGATTATGTTTTGATTCGGAATGTTTGTTCTAGCGGGATTGATTTTAGTGGTTGGAGTATTAAGGATGAAGGGCGGAAGAAATTTGTTTTTGAGGGGCGGAAGATTAATGGATATGAGGAAATTGTTATTAGTAATGAGGATTTTCTAGAGGATTATGTTTGGACTAGGTCGGGGGATAGTATTTTTGTTAGAAATGCTGAGGGTGGAATTGTTTATTTTGATAAATATTAGGAAATCATAGATTTTCTAGTTGACAGTTATCAGTTATCAGTCAAAAGAGAAGGGCAGAGAAATTAATACAGGGGCATGTTAATATGAAGGCTGGGGTCTATTAATATTGGGGCATACTTGGTTCGTAATTGACATAGCGGATTGGGAGATAGTGGTGTGGATTTATTTAAATTAAACAATTTATGTCTGCTAACGCAGTGGATAATATTATGTCTTATGGGTGGGGTTTTCTATCAGTGCCATTAAAAAAAAACTGGGGGAATTGTGTCGGGAGGGGATAACAAAAACTGATAAGTTTTTGAGAATTCTGCGAGTTTGTTATATTGAGTTTAAATATTGTGTACATTATTGGTTAATTAAAGCTTGATGTTATCCTAATGGTAAAAATTTATTATCTGTGGATAAAAAATCTTCATAGACATATTAATGGCGTTGTAAAAAAATGTTATATGTCTAGAGATGGATTATACAATTGAAAAGGGAGGATGAATAAAAAATGAATAAAAATATGTTAGGTGTTATGATACTTGGTGTTTTTTTGATGAGTGTAGGCTTTGCGAGTGCTGTGGATTATGACACTTCTCAAAATTCTAGTTCTATGTTTGTAAAGGTTAATGTCTTGGAATCAACTGTTAGTATTTCTGTGCCAAATAATTTATTAATTAAAGATATGGCTGCTGGATATATGTCTATAGAGCAGGGTTTTGATATTATTAATACTGGAACTACTGATATTCAGGTTATTCCTGAGCTTTCGGATTCGACTAGTTCTGAGTTTTTTAGTAATTTAGGATTTAAGAGAGTTCAAGCGGATGATTTAACAAAGGTTGGATTTTTTGATGTTGAAATTTTGAAACCGACTATTGTTGGTGGAGAGAGAGCTCAGAATGTTTATGCTCAGTTAGATTTAACTGAATATGATGGAAATATAACAACCGGTGAAAATAATGCGACTATAATTTTTACAGCAGTTCCATTATAATAAGATGAGAATTAAATATATTACTTTTTTTTGTTTTGTTTTGTTTGTGAGCTTTGGCTCGGCTGTTACTTTGTCTATGTCTCCTCCGCAGATTGATTTTGTTGGAAGAACGGGAGAGGTTATTTGCCAGAATATTTCGATTGAGGTTGATGGGATTGAAACTTTGGTTGGACAGACTAAGTGGGCGGAGGAAGGTTTTAATGAACGGAAGTTACTCCGTCATTCTTTGGCTGGTGAGGATTTGAAGTTGTTTGTTGATTTTCCTGAGTCTGTTGAGATTGATGAAGTGAGAGAGGTTGAGGTTTGTATTGAAGGGAAGAGTACTGGTGCTTTTCATGGCTTGTTATTATATAAGGTTGAGAATAAACCGGTGCAGGTTGGAATTTGGATTAATGTTAGTTTGTCTAAGGGTAGTGCGGTTAATCGGTTGACTGGCAAAGCTATTGAAGTTTCGGATGATAAGGGTGGTAGTTGGTTTGTTTTGACAGTTGTGTTATTGGTTGTTTTAGGTGGGCTGGTATTTTTGTCTCGAAGACAAAAATAGTCGTGAGTTGACGGTTGAAGGTTTATAATTAAGACAGGGAGCAATTTAGCTCGCGAATAGAACAAATTTTACGGATTAAGGCAGAAGATAGATTGATATTGAATGTCGTTTGGATTAATGCTACCCGTTGGGTGAGGGAATTGTTAGAGCTTACTTAATAATTGAGTTGATTAAATAATGAGAGTATCTAAATTTGGCTCTTCTCCCAATTTTGACTAACTCAAAAGTTTAATTCATTGATATTTAGCAACATTAGCTCATTAAAGACAAAAAAAGACCTTCACTACCGCCGTTTCACAAGTACCTCTACTAACATAAATCGCTTCGGGATTTATTCCTTCAATAAATTGAATAGAGAAGGCATCAGAATAAAGACACTTTAATTATCGACTCCGTCAGGGGCAAATATTATATTTCAAACAGAAAAATACCATCAATTTTAAAAAAATAATTTACACTATTTGGTTCTGCCAGCGGCGATAATTCAAAATTTATATGAGCGGAGCGAACAATTTTTTCAGGTTATGTAAG
>JAQICZ010000061.1 GCA_027858295.1 Nanobdellota archaeon
ATTTTGAAGAAAAAAAGGTTAGTTGCTTCCATTCTCTTTGTCTTATGGGAAAACTTTTTTTAGAATCACTCCAAAATTCTTGTGGACAAATTTACAGGCAATTGAAAACCCTTGGAAAAGTTTTCAATGTAAATATGTCGGGGGAAAGTTTCGAAGAAAGAACATTAAGATTAAAGCACCATTCGTTTCCTGCGTATGGGAAATCATTTTTTTCGTGAGAAAAAATGATTAGTTGCTTCCATTCTCTTTGTCTTATGGGATAATGTTCTTTAGAATCACTTCGAAACCCTTGGAAAAGTTTCGAAGAAAGAACATTAAAAGCGAAGGGTGGGACTCGAACCCACGAAAAGCCGGGTTGCAGCCGACCGCAGTAGCCGCTGTGCCACCTCCGCTTATAAAATAATTCAGTTTAAGCCGTATTTAAAGATTATGATTGCCTAGGAAAGATTTTTGAATTGTGAAGAATATTGAATTTTATCATATATCATAGTTATGTCATTCGTAGACATAATTGGCCAAGTCTCATCACGGGAGACTTGGCCTTTTTTCTTTGATAAAGAATTTAAAGATTGATAGTTCTGTCTGGTTATGAGAGGAAAAGTTTATTTGGTTCATGGTTGGGGTGGTGATTCTTAAAATCATTGGTTCTCTTGGTTGCAAAATGAATTGGAGCAGAAGGGATTTGAAGTTTTTTCTTTAGATATGCCGAATTCTTTTAGTCCAAAGATTGAAGAATGGGTTTCTTATCTGAGAGAAAATATTGTAGAATGTGACGATAAAACTTATTTTGTAGGTCATAGTATTGGTTGTCAAACGATTATGAGATTTTTGGAGAAGATTCATAAACATACAAGGGTTGCTGGTTGCGCTTTTGTTGCTCCTTGGTTGGATCTAATCGGTTTAGATTCTAAAGAGATGGCGATTGCTCATCCATGGATTAATTCTAAAATTGATTTTGAGAGAGTGGAAGATCATGTTGGTAAAATTTTATGTCTTTTTTCCGAAGATGATCCGTATGTTATGCTCGATGAATCTAAAAAATTCAAAGAATTATTGGGCGCTGAAATTGTTATTAGAAAAAATAGAGGGCATTTTGATAACGAGGAAAAGGTTGAAGAAGTTTTGCATTTTATAAAATAATCAATTTTATGTTTATTGATATTTTTTATTTTTTTGTTTCTTCTAATTCAGAATTTTGATGTTTTCATTTTCATTTTCCCTATTTTGTCGACGGTGTGGTATTTATTTTTCAAATAATAGTGAAGTTGAAAAAAAATAGTCTAAAGAAAAAAGTATATAAATGTCCTTGGTGTAGTTTAGTTATGATTTGGCTTCCGAATTTAATTCGGTCTGGCGTCAGATACTAAAAAAAGGAGGATTGAAAAAACATGGCTATAGCTAAAAAGGTTGTTAAGAAACCCGTAAAGAAAGCTGTAAAAAAAACTGTTAAGAAGGTTGTAAAAAAACCAGCAAGGAAAGCAGTTAAAAAGACAGTTAAGAAGGTTATTAAGAAACCAGCAAAGAAGGTTGCTAAGAAACCAGCTGTAAAAAAAACTGTTAAGAAGGTTGTAAAAAAACCAGCAAAGAAAGCAGTTAAGAAGACAGTAAAGAAGGTTGCTAAGAAACCAGCAAAGAAGAAATAAGTTCCTTTTTTAGAAGGGGGAATTATTTTTTATTTTTATTTTTTTTGATTAGTTTTATATATCCAAATGCCATAATTTAGTTATGGTGGATTGTATTTTTTGTAAGATATCCAAGGGAGAAATTCCTTTCTATAAGATTTATGAGGATGAGAATTTTTTAGCTTTTTTAGATGCTTTCCCCACGATGAGGGGGCAGGTCTTGGTTGTACCGAAGAAACATGATAGATATTTCTTTGGCTTGGATAAGAATGACAGAGATTCTTTAATGGATTTGTCTACTAGAATCTCTAAGGCTATTGATTTTTCACTTGGTTCTTCTAGAACTGGGGTTGTTATTGAGGGTATTGAAATTGATCATGTTCATGTTAAGCTTTATCCTTTGTATAAGATAGGACTTCGTTTGACTCCAAATTTGGTATTGACTTCTGAGGAAATGTCTGAAATTGCAGAAAAAATCAAGGGAGCGTTGGGTGATTAAATGGTAGTTTCTGAGGTAATTGGTGTGTCTACGGATGTTATTTCTGAGATTGGAAAGATTGGTTTGTTTTTGCAAACTTTGGGGATTGTGGTCCTATTGACAGTAATTATTAATGTCGCTTTATTGTTTATTCATAGAAAAAGATTGAAGGCTGTTCTTAAAATAAAAGAAGAAGTTGAAAGAGTGGAAAAGAAAGTGGATATATTGACTAGAGAAGTTAGAAAGAATATTAAGAAAAAATTATAATCTTTTTCTTAATAAGTAATAAAGTCCGATTCCTATAATTATCCCGATTATATCTACTATGATGTCTTCTATTCCTGGGAATCTTCCTGGAGTGAATATTTGATGAACTTCGTCTAATATTGCATATGCAGTTGTTATGAGTAAGGTTGCTATTTTTTTATTTAATATTATTATCAGAAAGAAGGCCAATGCTGCAAAAATTGTAAAGTGGTAGATTGTTGAGAGGCTGATAAACTTGGATGTTGGAATGTTTAGAGTTTCTTGCGGAAGTTCTGAAAATATAAAAATTGTGATTGCAATAATTGTAGTAATAACGATTGAAATGGTTTTGTGTTCTTCTAGAGTTTTGATTATCATAATGGAGAGAATTTTGGATGGATTATAAGATTTATTGTATTTATCAGGTATTTTTTGTTATCTCGTGTGTTTTTTTGGTAGTGCCTTTATTCGCACTCCGTGAAATGTTTGTTTAAATCGATGGGGTTTTCGATTTATTGGAAAATTTCAGAAGATGCTCACCCTCCCAGATGAACCCCTATTAGATTTTGCAGGTTTTTATTATTTGTAAAGATGGAATAATGGGTTACTGCATTTATTCTAAAGAATCATATTCTTCTTTCCATTCAATATTCCCTTTATCAAATTCAATCTTTAACTTTCTTTTCACAATAATTAGTGCATCTGTTAGTTCCGGAAAATTCTTTACAGCCTTATTGGCATAATTGGCAATAAATTCTGGTCTATCGTAAATTTTATATCCTGTTTCTGCAAGTTGAGTTAGGGTTTCAATTTTATCAAGGGCTTTTATGAATTTTGATTCTTTTGTTGTATTTGCCTCATATTCATACCATAAGTCTGAAATTTCTTTACCTATGCTTTTTGGTAAGGTATTTTTCAACTCTATTATTGCTTCTTTTTCTTGTTGGATTTTATCTTCATTAGATATTTTCCCATCGGCAATTGATATTGCATCAATATCTCCAGTTAAAGCTTCTGCAATGTCGTGGATTAAAGCGATTTTGATGGATTTAGTTATGTCAAGATTTAATTTTAGTTCGTCTGCAATAATGAATGTGGTTAAAGCTAGTCTCCAGGAATGATCTGCGCTAGATTCCGTTCTTCCAGAGGTGGTTTTGTTATATCTTAGAGTTGATTTTAGATTTTCAATTTCTTTTAGAAAATCAAAGATTTTTTCTAGATTATTATTGTCCATAATAATACAAAGGTAAGTAGTATATAAAATTTTTTATTTTTATTTGGATTAGATTTTAGAAAAGAACATGGGTCCAAATTTGAATTTCATTCGCTTGGGTTTATGAGAGAACATTCTTTATGGGCATTTCAAAATCCTTGGAAAAATTTTAAAAAAAGAATATTTAGGCTGAAGCCCCATTCGCTTGGGTTTATGGGAAAATATTTTGAATGTCACAAAAATCCCTTGGGAAAGATTTTTGTTCTCTTTTGCTGAAAATATTTAGAGTAGCGTTCTAATCAACTGAGTTATTTAGAAAATAATATGGCTCCAATGAGATTCAAACTCACGACCTCCGCCTCATGAGAGCGGCGCTCTAATCAACTGAGCTATGGAGCCATATGTGTTTTTTTTTGGCGGAATAGGTTGGTTGTTTTTTTTTGGGAAGGTTCGCTATGCGGTTCTTCGCTTTAATCAACTGAGCTACGGAGCCATATAAAGAATTAGAAGTGTGAGTTTAAAAAGATTTTTAGTTAAGTTTTAACTATATTATAATTGTGATAAAATTAGAAAAGAAATTATTTCTTTAAAGATGCTAATTCTGCTTCTTTTTGTTTCAAATGTCTAGATGCGTGACCTGCCATTTTATTTCTCATTTTCTTTGAGGGCATCTCGCGTCCAAGAATTTTCTTGTTCATTTCGAAGTCAGTAGATAATTCTATACCTGCGTCTAGTAGTTCTTGGATTCCCCTCTTTACTTGTTTAGGTTTTATTTTTCCCATATTAAATTTTGGAAAAACCTATTTTTAAAGCTTTTGCTTGTGGACTTTAGCTTTTCATTCGTGTCCTGCGTATGAGAAGCCAAAAATCTAAAGATTTTTGACTAAAGTTTTTGCTTGGCAGTTATTCAATTTTTTTGAATTTCAAGACAGAAATATATTTTTCTAAGAATGGAATAGCCTTTTTTTTAGGTTCTCCTGGTGATAAAATTAGTGCAGGGAGTGGAATGGCTTGAGATTCTCCTAATAATTTTGTCATATCTGCTTCTGAAATGGTCTTTTTGTCTCTTGCCTGTGTTTTGAATATGATTGGCCCAAGATCAGAATTGATTTGAACTAGACAGTTGTATTCTTTTGCTTTGTGATCAATTTCTTCTAAGAGTGTCCATCCTTGGTCTACAATGAATTCCATGGTTTTAATACAGAATGGTGATTTTGGCTTTTCTTTTGTTTTTTTTGTTTCTTTTTTTCTTGCTAAAGGATTAGTAAATAAGTTATTAGTTATTAGTTTTTGGTTATTAGTTGGAGAAGATGTTTTTTCTAGTTCTTTTGGTTTCTCTGTCTGGGCTGGTAATATAGGGTTTAGTGTTGGAGCCTCTGACTTTTTTGCTGTTTCCTCAGTAACTGTTTCTTCCTCTGAGCCTTTGGAGTTGATAATTACGGTTTCTTTTGGTGTCTCTTGTTTAGGTTCTTCTTTGATTTCTTCTTTTGGAGTAAAAGTATCTCTTACTGAATTTACAAAAGATGTTGGGAATCCTGTTTTAGGAGTTAGTTCTATCTCTTGGTGGTTATTTTCTTCTGCTTTTGAATCTGTGTTGGATTCTTGACCTTTTGATTCTGAAGCAGAAATCGAATTTTGATAATCTGATTCATTGGCTAAATAATATTTCCAAATCCATTTTCCGTCTTTTTGAAAATATTTTGCAAAGTCCTTGAGTTCCCTTAAAGCAACTCGGATTGCTGGTTGTTGTATTGAATCTTCCAGAAACTTGTTGTCTCTTAGTAGGTTGTAAGCTTCTTTTTCTTTTTCTTTTAGGTATTCAGAGTATTTTTCTAAGCCGGCCTCTGTTCCTGGGACATAATAAATGGGGGTTCCTCCAACTTTCATGTGTGAGATTTTGATTCGCTGGTTTGAAAGTAGCTCGGACAGGAATGCAGATGTAAAGAGTGAATCGACTTGAATATTCCTTGAAATAGGGATTGGCAAGCTAGGTCCGTTAGTTTTTAAGAATTGGAATATGTTCTCTTTTATTTGGGATGTGTCTTGGGCGGCCATAATAGTTGGAAGAAGATTTTGTTTAAATTACTTTGTGGTTGTTAGAACAGTATATAGTAGACCGAATAATTGAGCTTCTTTTTTGCTAAAAATTACTTCGCTATCACTCAGTATTGATATGTTAAATTATCCGCTCCGCTGGGGCATCGTTTGTTGGAGGTAAACATAGTTGTCGGTGATAGATTATTGGTTCTATTAATGGGTTCTTGTTGAGGTTAAATTGTTTTTGGGAAAATATAAAAGAGTGATATTGTTCTGTTATTTATGAAAATTGTAATTGTGCATGGTTCAAATGTGAATGATAGGGAGAATATGATTAAGTATAAGTTGTCTCCTCAAAATGAGAGGGATTGGATTGGTTGGATTAATGAAGAGCTTAAAGGAAGAGATATTGAATGTGTTGCCCCATTAATGCCAGAGAATTGGGCTCCTGTTTATGAGAAGTGGAAGATTGAGTTTGAGAAGATTGAGTTTTGTGATGATGATATTTTAGTTGGTTGGAGTTCTGGTGGTGCTTTTTTAACTAGGTGGTTGGGTGAAAATGAATTGAAGTTTAAGAAGTTGATATTGGTTGCACCTTATATTGAGGGTTCTAAATGTGAGGAGGGGACATCTAGGAATTTTCATTATTTTAAAATTGATGAGCATGTCAAGGAGAGAGTAGATTAAATTATTCTAATTGAATCTGATAATGATAGTAAAGAGATTATGGATTCTTGTAATATTTATTGTAAGGAGTTAGATATCGAACCGATTGTTTTGCATGAGAAGGGTCATTTTACTGGGCATGTTATGGGTAGGGAGTTTCCTGAGTTGTTAGAAAAGATTTTGGAATAGTTTGTTTTAGTATTGGCCAGTTAGCAGCCTATGGCTCGCATCACTTTAAATTCTCGTCCATCCGACTTCGTAGTAAGATACGTCTTTTTCGTCGTCTACAATGGCCAAGAGAAGCTTTTTGCCTGTAGAATGAGCAACTCTGTTCTTTGCTGCGAAATCGTGCCAGGAATTTGAGTTGTTTTCTGAATCTGTAAAAACTATCCACTTTGAATGGCCTTTCCCTGGGCCTTTTCCTTTTTCGTAAATTCTAAATTCTGCTCCGAATTTTAGAGCTGTTTTTGGAATATATCCTTTTGCTCTAAGGTCTTTGTAGACTGAATATTTTATTTCGAATTTTTTATCTATTTTGTTGAATTTTTTTTCTGCATTTTCGCTTTTGAGTTCTTTTGAGTTTGATTCTAGTTTTGCTTTTTTTGTTTGAAGCAAGTATAAGGTTTCAAATAGAGAAAATTCTACAGTGTCTCCTTCTTTTTTACCAAAGTGGCTTGTTTTCTCTAATGTGTATGCTTTGGGGTCGTTTGACTTTGGGGTGTTACCTATTAGGTTTATTGTTATCATGGAGATAGAAGGGGATTTTGAGTTTTAAACTTTGTTTTTGTATTTTTGTGTTTTTAGTAGTCAGTTTCTGCCATAAATATTGTAGTATATAGAATTTCTTGATAATAATTAATCTAATATGTTCGTGAGATGTTTAAAGAAAAATAAGAGGCTTAGGATTGAATGGATGATAAATTAATTGAGTTTAAGCAAGTTTCAAAATCGTTTGGAAAAAATAATGTTTTAGATAAAATAGATTTGTTTATACCAGAGAATAAAATTACTGGAATCATTGGGGCTTCCGGAGAGGGAAAATCTACGATTTTGAAGTTGATAACTTCATTCTACAAACCAGATTCAGGAACGGTTTATTATTTTAGGAGAGATATTATGAGTGATTTGAAAAATATAAAGAAATCTTTTGGGATTTCTATTGAAGAAGGGTCATTTTATGGGGAATTGACAGTGGAAGAGAATCTAATACATTTCGGTGGACTTTATGGAGTTAAGGGGCATATTCTCTATAGAAGAACTGATGGAGTAATTAAATTTGTGGGGTTGTATGATGCAAGAAAAGTTTTTGCAAGGAATTTGTCTCTTGGCATGAAGAAGCGGTTAGATCTTGCTTGTGCGTTGATTCATAAGCCAACAGTCTTGGTTTTAGACGAACCTACTGCTGATTTGGATCCTTTACTTCGGGAACAAATGCTTCATTTGATAAAGAAGCTAAATTCTCATGGGACTACTGTTATTTTGACAACTCAACTTTTAGAAGAAATAGATAATGTTTGTGATAATATAGCAGTTCTATTTGAAGAGCATATAATTGAACAGGGAACAATGAAAGAGATACAGCAAAAGTATAATTCTAAAAACATGAATGAAGTTTTCAAAAAAATATTTTCTAGGCGGAATCGAAAAACTTATTTGGAATCTATGGATAAAAAGACAGAAGCTCAGTCTAAAAAAAAATTAAAGATTGATGAGCATGAGCTAATCGCAGGAGAACCTTTGATAGATTCAATTTTTAAGAGAAATAAAAAATGAGTATTTATTCTCTTTTTTTGCTTGTTAAAAAAGATTTAAAATTGTTTTTTAGGTCAAGAGTTTCTTCAGCTGTGATAATAATACTCCCCGTTTTAATCGTGGTGTTTGCTGGTTTTGCATTTAATTCAACACAGTTATCCAATATAAATTTAGCAATATATCCTGAGTCATATGGAGATATGACAAAGAATATTTTAGATGGGTTTTCTGATAATAATTTCACGTTGACAGTTTCTGGTTCAATCTCTGAGTGTATTGATTCTGTTAAATTTGGGGAATCTCAGATTTGTATAGAATTTCCGAAATCAATGAATTCCTCAAAAGATTTGGATAAAATTGTTTTTTATATTGATTATTCTAGGGTTAATTTGGCAAATACACTTGTGAATATTGCGGATTCTAATGTGGATTATGAATCAACAAGTCTTAGTGTTTCTATGGTTCGAGATTTGATTACAACAATTGACACCATAAAAAATCAAATCCCTCCAGTTAAATCTTCACTTTCTGACGGAATAAATTTAGTTAACAAAGGAATTAGTGATTCTTCAAAAATTGAAATTTCGGTAGAAGATGTTGTAGATATTATAGATTCTTTGGAAATTTTTAAAGATTCTTTAAGCGAAAATGATACAGACTTGAAACTCGAAATTGCAGATATAATCCTTTCATTAAAAGAGGTGGAATTAGCTGAGACGGAATTAAAATCTGATTTGAATGATGCTTTAAAAATTCATAAAGATTCAAGAGTTAAATTGGATGAAGCAGATAACAAGTTGGAAAGTCTTTCTTCTTCGTTGAATTCTAAAAAGATTCAAGATGTTGAAGAGATAGTTTCTCCAATTAATACAGAAATTGTCCCAATAAATCCTGATTCAAAAAATCGTGATTATTTGATTCCTAATCTGCTTGCTTTAATTAGTATGTTTGGCTCAATTCTTTTAGGGTCAACTTTTGTTTTAAAAAATAAGAAAACTCGTGCATTTTTTAGAAATTTTGTGACACCAACAAAAGGAGTTGTTTTTATTCTTTCAACATATCTAGCATCTTTTATTATTGTGGCGATTCAATTTATTTTTGTTTTTCTGGGGATAAGGTATGTCTTACAGTTAGAAAATTTTATTTTGAGTTGGGAATTAGTTTCCATACTTTTTGTTATTTGGACAGTATTTATTTTCATCGGAATGTTTATTGGTTATCTTTTTAGAAGTGAGGAAACAATTGTTTTTTCGGCGATGATTATTGGGGCGGTTTTTATGTTTTTTTCTAATACAATTTTGCCATTGGAAAACATTTCTTCTGATTTTTTGAAATATGCGGTTATGAATCCTTTAGTTGTTGCCCATATGGCACTAAAAAAAATAATTTTGTTTGAGCTTGATTTTTCTTTTTTGAAGGAAGAATTTCTAATTCTGGGAATTTTTGCTACGATTTTCTTTTTTCTCTCGGTGGTATTTAGAAATATGACTAAGAGAATTTTGTAAATTTTTATTTTTGTTGATTGCTTTGAGAAGATATTCTATTTATTACACCTACGGTGGTTTTAAACCGCCTTTGGGCAGGTTTAAAATCGTCTGCGTTGGCGAAGTTAAATTAGTGTGGCAAGGGCCGAGGTTGTTTGCTGGAGTTTACTGCTAGTTTTGTTCTTTGCAAAAATCTAAAATAATATATGATTTCCCCTTAAAATTTTAGAATAGTTACTTGCCATTTGATTTGGAATATGGCGTGCCAAAAAATCTGCGGCATTTTTGTATGGGGGAGTTAGAGACCTAAATGTCTAATTGGTATATAAAAAGTTCTCATAATTTTGGATAGAATTTATTTTTATTATTGTAATATTATCTAGAGAATACTTTTATTTAGTAGCTAAACCAATGGAAACCCCACTCCCTTGCGATTCAACCCGGAGGTCGAACCTTTAGGGTGGGGAGGATGTCATTTATGAATTATCTTTTGAGACATTTGTCCATCCCTAGATTTTTTCTGGTAATTTGAGTTTTTAGTTTTAGGACTAGTTAAATTTGTTCGCTATCACTTAAATGGTAAGTTTAATTATCCCTCGCGGTGCGTGCATACAGGGCGTGTTTTAGACAGAGCAGTTTTGATATGTTTTTTGTTTATTATGAGTTTATTGCAGGGCATGAAAGTCATCTTTTATAATATTTAATGAGAAATCTTCTATGCTTTCAAGTATAATATCATATTCTGGGATATGTGGTTCTATGTTAGATTTATATTGATTATTTCTTTCTTCAAAGTTTTTACGTACTTCGTTGGCATCTTTTTCGTTGCTAAATTTTGCTCTTTGTGTTCTTCTAATAATCTCTAATTCTTTTTTACATTGTATAAAAATACTTATGGAGTTTTGCTTGTCTTTTTCTAGGAAAACTGTTCCAACACCTTCAATAATTGTTAATGTTGCATTACCATATAGTAAACGGCATTCTTTAGCTGTTTTGGCTTTTTTTGGCCAATGGTAATAATTATTGCCCTTTTCGATGTTGTAAATTATGGCTTTTATGTTTTGTAAGAAATAGGATGCTTCAACAGATGTGGTATATCTGCCTTTTTGTTCATGGAGGTTTATGTCATTATAAATAATGGTTGCATTGTTTCTAAGTTTAGTATCTACGACAAAATCATCCACATCCAAGACATTTACGTGTCCATATTTAGCTGCCTCGTTTGAAATAATTTTACTTAGTTCGGTTTTTCCTGAGCCGCCATTTCCAGAGATGAAAAGGAATCTTTTATTTTGATTGATGCAGGAGTCTACTATTTTTTTGGCAATTGTTGAGGAGTTGTAGTTTTTCATGTGATTGTAATTAATTTAGGATATATAAGAATTACTTTGTTTTGTTGGTTATTAATTTTTAGGATTTTAGATTGGAGAGAAATGTAGTAATCGGTTCTTTTGGTGAATAGAATATTATTTTGAAAGATTTTTCTCAAACCAGTTATTGCTAGCTTCCACTATAACGTCAAGATGGTCATTGAAATCGTGATTTGCCCCATCAATTATTTTCAATTGAGATTCTTTTGATAATAATTTTATTGCATTTTCTGAGTCTTCAATTGGAATACTTTCATCTTTAGTTCCTTGGAGTATTAATACTGGGCAGGTTATATTTTTGAGTAAACCTTCTTGGTTTAATGATTCTCTTTCTTTTAGCATTTGTTTGTCTATTTTGTAAACTGTTCGGGTTGCATTTTTTCTGGTTCTAGTATAATACCCCTTTTCTTTTAGTTCTTGAAGTTGTTCTTTGGACAACTTTTTATTCCAGTCGTATTTCACCTTATCTGTAACAGGAGACCATAGAAACATTGTTTTTATTTCTGGAGTATAACATTTTAAAGATACAAGTGCTCCGATGCTATGGCCGAATAATCCTATATTATTGTAGCCTAGTGATTTTGAAAATTTAATTGCTGATTTTAAATCATCAAGTTCTTTTTCAATTGTCAATGTATCATCGTCGCTTTCTCCGCAACCGCTAAAGTCAAATCTTAAAACGTTATATCCTGATTTATTTAGTCTTTCTGCAACTTCATCAAACTTACCTCTTCCTGATTTATCATTGGCCAATGGATGTGACATTATAATTATGGATTTTGAATTGGAGGTATGAAGTATCCCAACTAAGGATTGATTTCTTGAATTTTTGAAAATAACAGGTTTCATGTTGTTCTGATGAATATGTAACTTATAAATAATTTTGTTTTATTGGTTGTTGAGTTTCTTTTTTTTAGATTGGAGAGAAAGAATAGGTATTAATTTATTGTTTGTTTCTAAGACACTCGTCCACCATCCTC
>JAQICZ010000013.1 GCA_027858295.1 Nanobdellota archaeon
GTCCTAATATCAATAATTGCCAAAACTGTCTTTGCCTTATTTACTCCAACCGTCTACAAATCAAAACAGCAAAACCCAAGCCAAAAATAAAAGAAATAATATCGTAATTCCCATAATAGTCCAATTCCAAATTCTATGCCTTTTATATTCCTGCTCTTCAATAAAATTTCTAGCCTTTTCCAAGAGATTCTGGTCTGCTTCAAAAACTACTTGCTTCTTTTCCAGCTCCTTTTGCCTCTTCTTATAATCAGCACCGAATTCACCTAATTCTTCCATCAGAAATAGCCTCCTTGCAGCATTTGTGATGATTGAACATTTTCATTAATAAAATTTTCTTCCATCAGAAATAACCTCCTCGCAGCATTTGTGATGTCTGAGAGTTTTTAATAAAATTTTCTTCCATAGGACAACAAACAAATTCTCATTAATAAAACTTATCAACTAACCAAAAATCTTCCCGAACCAAGACATCATCTTCTGCCAACCACTTCTATTGACACATTTAGAATCAAACAGAAATCCATTAACTGAACTCATCTTCCATTGGCGGTGGAGGGTGGGCCTATGCAATTAAAACTTCCTGCTTTAATGCATATTATGGAAGGGAATAAGAAGAACTCTGCTTTTCCTGATTTTTCAACTAATAACTAAAAACTAAAAACTAACAACTCATTGTTTTTTCTTAGAAAAAACAATGTACTTCTCAAATTCCGTCTCAAATTCATCAATCACTTCAAAATTATTAATAAGAAAATCTCTCAGCCATGTCCTATCTGCCTTAAACCGCTTCTTACTAACAAGACTCTTAGTAGCCCAACAAACAACAGCCCTATCTACCATCGGAACAATTGCATTCAAAACTTCCTTAGAATAATCTTTCTTCATCATCTCAAGACTATCTAAAACCTTAAAGAAAAAAGCAACCTTCGCTGTTGACCGTTGACCGTTGACCGCTGACGACTGACGACTGACGGCTGATGCCTTACTTACCAGTTCTTTATTCTCTTCCAAATCGAATAAACTAATATGCTCAACTCTAGCTTTCATCTTTCTCTTCTCAAACCAAACATTCTGCAATTTACATAATTGCCCAACAGGTTCAGTCCCAATATAACCTACCTCAAATCCAGCCTTAAGAAACTCCTCATAACTAAACCCATTAATCCCACAACCAAAATCAAACACCTGAATCGCTGACGACTGACAACTGACAACTGATGACTCAACTATTCCCCTCAAAGCCCTAGAATATATTTCTGAATAGTTGCCCATTCTCTCCGCAGTAGATATGTGCTTCCGCAAAAACCAGTCCGCTTCCTTATCCTTAACTGACAATAATTTATCGCTCACAAAGGCTGTATACATCTTACGCAACAAGTCACGAGTCTCCTTAATCTTTTCTTCAATGGAGCCATCCCTCTTCTCAAACAGAGCATAAACCAAACCCACATCGGTCCGAGGCAACTCGGAAAATTCCTTCTTTTTCATAATTTCATCTAAGATTTCATCTCGACTCAATTCTTCATAATTAATTCTTCTTGCCATACCCTATCCAAGAAACCCCACTTTTTAAGATTTATATTTTGCCTTCGGTCCTAACCCCAATTTTGAATTAGTTTTTATCAAGATACTAGTAAGTCATTTCGTAGCGTACTTCCTGTACGTAAGAAATTACTTAGTAGTATATTGATGAAAAATAAACAAAATTACTTTTTTAGTCCAATCCAACGAAGTACCCTTACAAAAGCACTAGGACTCTTTACAATAAAATTTTGTTTAAATTTATCCTCAACATCTGAATTATACAAAGTCGTAAAGACAAATTCATAATTTCCGTCAGGCAAATCCAGTTCTGAAAAGTCGTAAAACCTAACTTCTTCAACATCAACAACAATAGTATCTTTCTTTATGAAAAGAGGCTGCCCATAAGAATCAAAAACTTCAAATGTTAGATATACCTTTGTTGGTATAGATCCAAAAGATTCATATGTAACTATTGCAGTCAATTCAGAACCCTTATCAACTGATGTATCATCTAAATCCATCCTTATATCAAATAATTGTTCTGGACCACAGACCTCTTCACAAATGTCTTCACACTCTTCAACAGCTGTACATTCTTCATTACATTCTTGCTTAACCTTACATTTTTGACTACACTTTTCCACCCCACCTTTATTTGTTTTACAAACATCTTCACATTCTTCAACATCTTCACAAACATCTTCACAAACATCAACAGTTGTACATTCTTCATCACAAACATCCTTACACACCTCTTTTGGCGCCTCTTCCTTAATTACCTCCGCTGGAACTTCAGCAACAACCTCTGGGACTAAAGTTTCTGGTGCACTAACAACTTCACCAGTCACAGGAGTTTCTACTATTGGTTCTTCAGCAGTGGAAACTTCAGTTGGAATTTCTGTCGTATCATTTTTCCCACCAGAAGATGATGGCACTTCTGTAACATTCACAACTTCACTCGGAGCAGAAGGCTCAGTAGTTGGAGTTTCAACAGCTTGAGTTTCAACAGGAGACTCTACCGGAGCTTCAACAACAGGAACTTCAGGAATCTCAACCGCTGGAACATTCACAACTTCAGCAGCAACAACTGATTCCACTACGGGAATTGATTCAGAAAGCATAATTGTTTTCCAAGAAACACCATCATAAAGCATTAGCTTCAAAGAATCCTTATCAAAATAAATAGTCCCCACCTCTGCAGTCACAGGCTTTTCAGTAGGCTTCAACGCGAGGACATCAGATATCAATCCTTCGGAAGCCACTTCTGTAGCAGAGACACCTCTCTTAGAAATCAACAATCTACAACCATTAGAAACCAAAGAAGCCCCTGGACTACTTCCTTTTCCTTCAAAAGAAATCTCATCCCCAACTGTCAATTCTTTAATTAAAGAAATAGAGGCACTAGAGACTCCTTCTTTTTTACCATTATGATAACTTGTAGCTCTTGCTCCGTATTCCTCCGCAGAATTAACCAACATTCTCCAGTCAATATAACTCTTGCTAGTGGCAGTGGCAGTACATTCAAATGATATTTCATACCAACCCTCATCTCTAACCATGATAGCTGAATCTCCAGACTCAAAAACATATGAAGAATCACGACGGACTTCCTGATTCCAGGGAATTTGAGTCCAAGAATCAGATATTGGAACAGACCCCAACAAATATGCATAGAAAATATTGTCACTACTTCCAACAAAAGAAGTCCCTTGAGTAGAAACTATTGGTTGACTTGCAATTAAAGAATCCACTTCAGCACTAGTATAATAAGAATCTAAATTAATCACACCAGGATTATAAATCATACCATCCACTTCTTGCTTATTATAATAATTCGAAAGATTTTCTAAAGTTGGTATTTGAGAACTTACAAACGATGCCAACTTGTTCTCATTAAAATTGAGAGAACCAGAAGAAGGAATTAACCAGCTATCCCCAACTTGAACCTCAGATGTGCTAATCGATACTGGCACGGAAACTTTAGAGGACAACAAATTTTCTATCTCAGATTTTGTATAGTAAGTTGACAAATTAACTTGTGGAACAGATCTCACTAAAGAATCAACTTCCCCCTTCAAATAATAAACAGATAAATCAGGTATTAAAGAATCAACTTCCAACTTTGTATAATACGGACTCAAATCAACAACTGGCAACCTGGAATCGATTGTTCTATTTAATTTATTTTCATTCAAATCCAAAGAGGCCCCTGAACTAATAAGCCAATTATCTCCAACTTGTACACCAGAGACACTCAAACCTGAAGATATAGAAACCTTAGAAGCCAACAAGCTTTCCATATCAGATTTTGTATAATAAGATGACAAATTCGTTTCAGGAATTGCAGAAATCAGAGAATCTACATTATCTCTTGAATAATATAATGATTCGACTTCAGGCTTAGTATAATAAAGAGACACATTAATTTTTGGAATTTCATTAACAAGAGAATCAACTTCCCCCTTCAAATAATAAACAGATAAATCAGGAGCCAAAGAATCAACTTCTAACTTTGTATAATAAGGAGACAAATCAACAATCGGTAATCTAGAATCAATTGTTCTGTTTAACCTAATTTCATTAAAATCAAGGGAACTTCCTAGATTAGTCAACCAACTGTCAACAACTTGAACACCAGAATTTGTAGAAGATGATGGAACTGAAATTTTAGATAAAAGAAGATTTTCAATCTCATCTTTTGTATAATAAGAAGAAATATTTATCTTCGGAATTTCCCCAATCATATTATCTACGTTGCCCCTAGAATAATACAAAGCGTCAATTTCTGCCCTATTATAAAAATTAATTAGATTACTAACATTTCCATTAACCCATCCCAAATCATTATTTATTTTACTCGCCGAGATTTGTGAAACATCTACAAGCCCACTCCAATAAACAGAAGAATTCACATTATAATTTGAATCGTCTATTTCAGGAAAAGGCAAATTCTTTAACTGAGATCCATCTCCAGAAAAATATGCCGCCGTCATATTTACAGCTTCAATATAATTTGAAAATAACCCACCCTCAACAACTAAAGTTTTTTTGAAAGTCTCAGGAATATCTACTCTTGCAAAATCAAATTGAGTAATTCTTCTCCTAGGCAATTGAGAAACCCCTTCAACAACTACCTCCATAAAATAATCTCTAAACGAATTATTCGCAGCTTCAGAAACCCCCTCTAATTCAACCTCCCATGAACCCCACTGCCCAGTTGTTATATCCTCAGAATAAGTATAGATTAAATCACCTCCCTCTCTTGCATCGTAAACATTAAAATCAAACTGAAAGGTCCCCTGTTGAAATTCTGTCCCAATAAAATATTGCCCCTGATAAACAGAAATATCTTTTGCCAAAACAGGACAAATTATTATCAACAAAACGATTAACACAAAGATTAACTTTTTCATTTATTTTTCCTCCTAATTTTCCCCTTAAATAAAATATATAATAAGACCAAAAAAATAAGACCAAAAAAACCATACAGAATCCCCTTGTTATTTTTGACTTTCTCATAAAATCCGATATTCGAGACTCCTTCATCCTCACTTGTTACCTGACCAGAAATAGTTCTACAACTTCCACAATCTACTTCACAACTAGAACAATTTTCAGTAGCCCCACAAACATTATCCCCACAAAATATTTCAATCCCTCTCGTTTCAATATCCCCTGGAACCACATAACCACCTTCAAAGTTTTTCTGAAAAAACGTCACTTCTGAAGAGACAAGCGGCAATGCACAAAGAAGTAAAACAATAGCAACGGATTTCATTAAATAACGAAGCAAAAAGAATATTATTATACTGACACGAATATATTCAGGAAACAGCGAAACGGTTCACGGTCAACAGTCAACGGAAAACGGTCAACAGTCAACGGAAAACGCTTCTGCTGCTATATTTTATCCCTGCTAAAATTAAAAAGATTTAAATAATAGTGTGGTTAACATGTTGGATGGAAAAGTACATTCAGAGGGATTTAGAGAAGGAGTTGTTGAAATACATGGGCTCAAAAGAGATACTTGCGATAGTTGGGCCTAGGAGAAGTGGGAAAACTACTATAATTGAAAATATCTTGAAGAATCAAAAGAAGAAGAAAATTAATGAATTAAGCTTTGATAATTTTAAAACTTTGAGATTGTTTGAGGAAGATATAGATGCGTTTATTGAAGAACATGTTGTTGGTTATGATTTAATTTTTATTGATGAAGTGCAGTATTCAAAAGATTCTGGAAAAAAGTTAAAATATATCTATGATAAACATTGGAAAAAGATAATAATTTCTGGGTCTAGTGCTGCAGAGATATCTATTCAAAGTTTGAAATATTTAGTTGGTAGAATTTTTACCTTTAATCTTTATCCTTTTTCTTTTAGAGAATTCATTAGAGCGAGGGAAAGTATTCTTGAAAAATATTTAGACAAAAAAGAAAAGTCTAAGATAATCTTGGAAAGACTAAATAAACATTTGGAAGAATACTTGATTTTTGGTGGATACCCTAGAGTTGTCTTATCTGAGAGCCGAGAAGAAAAAATCAAAGTTCTAGAGGGAATATTGAATACTTACTTGCTTAAGGAGATTAAAGAGATATTGGAGCTCAGTGATGATTATAAATTGATGAATTTAATGAAAGCATTATCTTTGCAGATAGGTAATATGATTAATTATTCAGAGCTCTCATCACTAACAGGCTTCTCTTTTGTTGACTTGAAAAAATATCTGAATATATTAGAAAAGACTTTTATTTTGAAGCAAATAAAGCCATATTTTACAAATAAAAGGACTGAAATTGTTAAGGTGCCTAAGGTATATTTTTTTGATTTAGGATTTAGAAATGTTATTATTGATAACTTTCAGAAAGAAAGATCTGATATGGGCGCTATTTATGAAAATTTTATTTTTAATCAAGCTGCCTATGGCGGTATTGAACTAAAATACTGGAATACAAAATCTAATGCTGAGGTGGATTTTGTTTTTGAAAAAAGTGGGAAGGTGTTCCCTATTGAAGTGAAGTCTCGCTGGAACGATAAAAAAATTACAAAATCTTTTAGGAGTTTTGTTGAAAAGTATAATTCCAGACAAGGTTATTTTTTCTCTTTGGATTATCTTGATTCTTCGAAAGAGGGTAGTCTGAATATTGAATTTTTGCCTTTTGTTTGTTTTAACAATATGCAGAAGCCGTAAACCGTCAACTGTCAACCGCTAACTGTAAACCGTAAACTGTAAACCTCCAGAAAGTCGAAACAATCAGCAGACCTTAACATTATTTCTTAAGAAGTTTTTTATATAATACTTCCAATTTCTTAACACCCACTTCAGCCCTTTCCAACTCCCGCGCTGCCTTTTCCTCGGAAATATCCAGAAGCTCTAATTTTTTCAGAATATCTTTCTTTAAATTTTGAGTCTCAATAATCTTCAGATTCAATTCCCTTAATTTTTGTATAGTCTTTTCATCAATACCCCTTAATATATTCTTATCTGAAAACAAAATTTTCATTTCTTCTGAAAGAAGATCTTTCGACTTTGCAATAACCTCTCCTTTACTAGCTTCAAACTTAAATAAATCTTCTGATGTCGGTAAATCCGTGGCCTTAAACTTTGTATTTGACAATTTAGCCAACTCCTTCATCTTAAAAATCAAATCATTCTGATGATTAATTAATGCCTCCCTCGTCTCCAGAATCTTTTTAGATTCCACCTCCAAAAGTACCATCTTCTTAGTAAATGCATTCACAGACTTTTGGTGAAGAGCTTCCTTCTCTTTCACACCACGAAGTTCCGTAATCTTTGCTTCGATTTCCTTTTGATGTTTTAACAAATCTTCTCTTAACTCATCTAAATCTTTTTTCTGACTAGAAATTTTTAAATATTCTTCACGAGAAAGCTGCAACTGAATCTCTGTTTGTTTCAATTTGAAATCCTTTAACGCCTGCTTAACACGTTCCCCTTCAGCTCGATAATAAGCAGTCACTTCCTCTGGACTAGAAAACTTTCTTTTAACTTCCGCAACCTTTATTTTTATTTCAGGGTCCTTCTTCTTAAAGCTTCTAACAGCACCCGCTTTATTATCTTTATTTTTTTTATTCTTTTCTTTCCCAAACATCTTAAGATTATCAAGACCTCTAGCCTAATATATTATCACACGAATATATTTGAAATACCTATAATTAATAGAAATGCAAAAATATTCGATTCATCATAATTACAAATATTTTCAGATGACACGGAATTCTAATAGAAACGTGTGAGTGGCTTTAAAAAAAAAGGAAGATTAATTCTAAATTTAAAAAATCTCAAGAATATTATAAAATTCCTATCTAATCTAGAAACAACAACACAACTTACTTTCCCACCTATCGCCTATCAGTATCTCCAATATTTATAAAAAACATATCACAAAATAAATAATTTATACGAAATGATAAGTTCACCTCATAAGAACTACTCTGCCAACCAATTACTATTTGCACCCAGCGGAGCGGATAATTAAACATATCAATGGGTGACACTCCTCGCCCTAAAGGATTGCTCGCATAAGCGAGCAACTCTCGGTTACCCGAGAGCGAGGTATCATCCCTTGTGGGGCTTCATTCTTTTACAAAATTAACAATAAACCATTCTGTTCATTATATCTTTCATGTCCGCGCCGCAGGTAATAACTCAACTTGCCCTAATAATCGAGCTTGCGAGGCAACTTGAAAAACAGATTCTTATTTTTACCCCCTCGGACTAGAACTCCGAGCCCCCCTAAATTAGTGGGTGAGAATCTTCTAAAAGTTCCAATAAATCTCAAATGCCGAAGATTTAAAGAAGCTTTTACGGAGTTCGAATATTGAATATCAGTGCTATTCCAAAAAACAGAAAGCTGAGATTATTTCCCGGGAGGAATTTACAAACATTATTTAAACCGAAAACATCTATCAATATTACAAATTCCTTCGGGACACGCTTAACTTTGCTCACTTGAGCCGAGTTAAGGAACATTAAGATTTTATCAAATCCAAAACCTGATTCTTTATTTTATAAAAATCTTCTTTTCTAACAAAACCGATTTTATCTCTCAGTCGAGCAGAATCTATAGCTCTCAACTGACTTAACAAAGCAACACTAATCTTTCCAGTATTACTATCGAAAGCATAATAAAACTTTCCTCGTTTGCTCGTAGTCGACAGAGGAATAATATAGCAAAATCTTCTACTAAAGACCTTCAAAATCAATACTGGGCGAGTAAAATCTCCACCTTTTCCATCTTCTTCAAATCCAATATTATCACCAACATTACAAACCCAAACCTCTCTTTCCTTAAATCCCCTTGGACATAATTCATTATTATTAATTTCAGACTTAACAGGCATCCAAATGTTATAATCCTTATTCATAAAAACAACAAAAACTCACTCTATAAAACACTTATCAATAAAAAATATCCCAAACAAAAAACCACACCCTCGATGTCCCAGCCAGTGCGATAATTTAACTTACCTTCAGGTGGAGGAGGACGGGCGGGCTTTGAGATTGAGGGTTAGCGAAACTCAATACAGGTAGAGAATAACAAAAATTCTTTAAGAATTTTTACAATAATTAATCTAATATCAATAAATTATAAAATAAAAAACCAATTAGACATTTATGTCTCAAACTCCCCTAGATTATAAGAAACCAAACTACTCTGCAAACCAATTACTATTTGCACCCAGCGGAGCGGATAATTAAATTGTCTTTCCGGGAGGGAATAACAAAAATTCTTTAGGAATTTTTGCAATAAATTACAAAATAAAAAACCAATTAGACATTTATGTCTCAAACTCCCCTAGATTATAAAAAACCAAACTACTCTGCAAACCAATTACTATTTGCACCCAGCGGAGCGGATAATTAAATATATCAATGGGCGGGATTTGAGATTGAGATAACTAATCATACTTATATCCCATCCTCTTCAATAATGAAAGGGCCCGCTTCCGATGATATTTCAATCCTCTCTTATACCTTACTCTATTCATTCGTTTAAACTTCCACCTATTCAAAACATTTGGAATTCTCTTCTTCTTATGGAGTGGCCTCTTCCTGATTTTAAACAATACAAAAGAGATTACAAGAACTGCTACAATAATCAAAACAACATACCCCGCATTATCTAAAACGCCACCTATAATCCTACCAGTAATACCCACGGTCTCTAATACCTGCTGGCTCTTAACTTCGAAGCTAACTCTATATTGATTATCAACACCAAGACTACTATTAACCGTTAGTACCAATTCATATAGACCCTCCTCCAAATCAATATTTTCAAACACTTTTCTAAAAACCCGACTCTCGTTAAATTCAAGGACCATCATCTCAGAATAAAAATTAGTTCCGTTGTCATCTAAAACATCAAAACTAAAATTACCAGAAAATGTATTATTACCAACCAATTTAAAATCAAGCACTGCCCTCAAATCTCTACCATTTTCAATTATAGTCTGCTCTAAACTCATAACAATATCATAAACTACAAGTTCTTTTTCTTCAACCGTTTTATTCTCAACCGTTTTATTTTCAATTATTATACACTGCCCTTCAACTAGTTCATACCCACTATCACAAGTTTCAACATTCCTCCCTCCACCAGAAGACCGAACAACACAAGCCCCACAATCACCAGAACAAGTCGAACAAGTCTCCCCATTATTACAAGTTCCATCTCCACAGTAAAGACTAATCTCAGCTACAGGAATAGCCAATAATCCAAAATCTCCAACACTTGCAGAATAAAGCTCCCCCGCAGCTTCGACATTTGGAGTATCTGTTAAATCAACCAGAAAGTCTCCAGAATATTCTTGACCAGAAAAATGAGCAGAACTTAAAATAAATTCAAACCAATCAAGAGAATATATCCCACCCTCAACAAAAGAAGAAATAAAAAAATCTAAAATTTTAAATGCCAAAATTTCATTTGTTTCGTTCATTGTCGTAGAAAAATTACTACCAACAAGCTCTTCAAGACTTTCATTTGAAATATTAAACACCTCTTCAATGATACTCTCATTCGAGCCGTTAACAGCTTCAAACACTTCAGTAAAATTTGTTAAATTGTTTTCTGCCGTGTCATTAACTGCAAATTCAAATGAAACATTTTCCAGACTTTCATTCCCTAGACTTATATTCTCCTCAAAAGAATCATTATTAGCCACAACAAAAGGCAAAAGTAAAATTAGTAAAAAAATTAAATATTTCATTTTAAGAACACACAGTAGAGTAATCATCCATTTGAATCCAGCTTGTACCATTACACGAGCAATGTCTTTTAATGTCAACATCATAATAAATCGCCCCATCATCAGCAGAGTCACAAACAAAGGGAGGCACCGAAACTCCTTCTAATTTTATGTAGTCATTGGCTAGAACAAAAGTCTTACTTCCGCCACCAATTGAAATTGTTAATTCAACAGGACTTGTAACAATATTATTTCTCGTTCTCTTAATTGCTACATAAGAATAATTAGTTGCATTGGCGAAAACGGTTCCATTAAGCTGCTTATTACAAACTCCTCTGTCCGAAGGAGATAACGCGCTAATTGAACCAGATGAAGTAAATCCAGCAGTCGTATCACTAACACCACCAGTAAAGATAACCCATTCACCAGAGCTGTTACAATAATACAATTCTGAATTAATATTCGCAGATGCAGGAGTTACTAAGTTTATAATTATCTGTGTAAAGTTTGCTGTCCCCCCGATATACAAAATAGAATTATCATTTTCAAAAATTGTTACATTAGAAGTTGAACTAATCGCAGAGGACGTAATATCCGTCGTTGTTCCAATTCCATTATCATAATATACTTTTGATAACACCTCTGGCTCTCCCTGTCTTATATAAGAATCAAAGTCTCCTTGCAATTTGAATAAATCAATTACCATTCCTGCTGCTTTTTCACCTGAAATCCTAGCGTCAATAAATTCATGACGACTATTATTAAAATTTATAGGTAAAAATTCTAATAACACGTTTGAGGTAGCTGTTGATTCCATAGTTGATGTTGAGAAAATTTTACTCAAAAATGCTGAAATTCCATTAAATCCATTAGTATCCGTATCAACTCTTATTACCTTATGTTGATTTGCCCCCACTTTATCAATGACTTCAAATCCTACTCCGCCTGTTCCATTTGGAATTTCTAATTCAAATTTTGATTCTGGACTATCTCCGACAAAAAACTCTCCACTTCCGCCATCGCTAATTACAAAAACGGGACTCTTAACTAATTTATATTCTTGGTTTACTAAATCGCTAGACCAAGCAGGATTATTAGAAAGCCTTATACAACTATCATTTACATACACTGAAACTTCTGCAATTGCTCCTTCATAAATACCAGTCTGTATCTTCAACCAATTGTCATCATCTTCATTGGCTTGCGAAAAAGGATTTGAGACATAATCACAAAAATAATTATTAGCGTCAGTAAAAGTTCCATTACTTCCAGATGTGCCAATATCACTTAAATTTCCCATAAAAGTATAAACGCCCCAATCAGAAGCCTCTCCATAAATTCCCTCTCTTGTATAGGTAAGACCCTGAACTTCAAAATCATCTTGAACTCCCATATCAGCCCCAGTAGTTGTGGTATTACAATCGATACGAGTAAATCCCCAATCACTACATAAATTATTTTGACTATGATTAAGTCTTGTATCATCTTGATTCACAACCATAAAACTTCGTGCAATAAAACTAGCCTGCCCATTTTCCCCATCTTGAATTTGCAAACGAGGTGTGCCGTCGGCTCCTAAAACTTGAAAAATTGAATTGGAATCTGAAAGATTAGGTTCTGCTCCGACAGTGTATAACGAGCCATTAAAATTCCCTGAAGTGTATTTAGAAACATAACTTATATTACCAATTCCTGCATATAATGTATCAGCATAAGTTTCATTCCATGAGGCAAAAGTTGAGTTCCAGTAATTAGCTCCGTTAGTAAAATTTAAATTATTTGTGTATCCTCTGTCTCCCAAGTTATCAGTAAAATTTGATAAATGTGAGTAAGTTGTGTCAGAGTCACGAGAATCAATTGTATTGTTTAATATTGTTTCATTAATAATTAAAACTCCACTTGAGTTAACTAAATACTTGTTTCCTGTTATGTTCCAAACTGTGTCTACGCCAGAAGTAGAATAATTAACTTCATCCCAACTTGAAATCGTCGATCCATTCAATGTTAAATTAATTGTATTTATGTTTGTAACAAATAAAGAAGTAATCCTAGAGGTTAAACTTCCAAGCCAACCAAAAAATCCATAATTAGTTACAGTAATATTCTCCTCAAAAGTTTCCGATTCATTAGTTAGCGCATAATTACTCAAATTGACCGAGACTGAATCATCAGCCTCACATTCAACCGTTCCATTAGAATAAATTTGCCTAATAGAACTTCCAGCTGGACACGGATCAATTAAAGAAAAATTAATGAAACTCGCATTATTAATAGCACCATAAGGGGATTGAAACTCAATTCTATCAACTCCACTAAAATTCATATT
>JAQICZ010000004.1 GCA_027858295.1 Nanobdellota archaeon
AATCATCCATTCGCCATAGTATTATTAGAAGATTGGGCTCACCAAAGGAATAAAGTCAAAAAATTATTTCTTTTCTTCTAATTTTTTAATTTTATTTGTCAAATTTTTGCTGAAATTTAGGCTCCCTTGGAAAATCGCAGAAATTTCTTAACGGAAAAATCATCCATTCGCCATAGTATTATTAGAAGATTGGGCTCACCAAAGGAATAAAGTCAAAAAATTATTTCTTTTCTTCTAATTTTTTAATTTTATTTGTTAAAATTTCTTTTTCCATTTGCATGATTCTTGCAAGTTCGTCGTATTTGTGGAGTCTTCTAGTGATTTCTGTTAAAAGCTCACCATAATCGTTATTTCCTAGCGTGAAGTTTTCAGGCTCGATTACTTCAACATGAGCTGGCATGTATTTGAACATTAGAAGTGCTAAGATTAGTGGCTCTTCTACACTTACTTCGATTTCTGCGAAGGTTGTAAATAAATCTTTTTTATCTTTAACTGCTTTTGGTTCATTAACTTTTCTTTCAGTTAGCTCCACACCTTTTTCTTTTGAAATATTGTCACATATTTCATTAAGCACATCTACTAGGTGGTCTGCTGGACGACCCATTGCTTCAATAATCATAATCGAATTGATTTTTTGTTTTGGTAATTCCGAACTCATTTTGTTTCTTATTTGGTTTTATTTTATACATTACGAGAAGAAGAAGACAAAATCCAAAAATTGAATACTTTGCGTAACCCTTCTGTACTTTTTCTGTGTTTTCCTTCGTTTTTATAGTTTTTGGGTTTAAATGAATAGGATTCGCAACAGAAGGTGAAAACTCTTTTTTTGTAAAATTTGTTTGTTTGGGAAGCGAAGTTTGATTGGTCGATTCTTCGACTGGTCGATTCTTCGATGAGTGAGAGGAAGAGGTTGCAGAGATTGAGGGAAGAGGGGATTCTTGAGTTATTATTTTTTGTAGTTCGATTGAATAGTTTTCGAAGATGAATATTTCTTTTTTGGAGTTTCTTATTTTTACTACTATGTCTGCCAGACCTCTTGTGTCAGATACTGTTAGGAGAAATGTTGAGGTATTAGATTCAAAATGAACATCATTTATGTAATACATTGAAGATTTCCATTTTTCATCCCAAATTTTCGAGATTCTTTTATTGTTTTGTGTTATATCTATTTTAACATCATATAGGGCAGCAGGGAAGTCTTTTAATTCTAGGTTGAAGGTTATGTTTTCCTGGGAAGATTTTGAAGGATAATCTAAATGTATTGTTTGAGCAGAGATTATGGGAATTAGGAGAATAATTAATAATAACTGCTTCATGGCTATTCGTTATAATGGATATACTTATTATTTATCTTTGAAAATTATCCCTAGTAGGAGGTGGGCGATTGTTTGATTGTTTGATTTGGCGATGAGGGTATGGGGCAATTTTAGCTCGCGGATGAAACGGATTTTCCGGATTAGGCAAGGGTGTAGGTATCATGTACTCGGTATAAAGTATTAGGTCTTTTTTGTGAAGGCATAGGGCAAATTAATCTGTTGAATTAGTCGTTCGCGTACCTAAGGGGCACGAGAACCTGAGCGAGACTTCTCAGACTGCGTGCATGTAAATTGTTGTATTTTTTGGTGGCTAAAAATTATGAGTTGCTCAATTGATGTTGCGTTGAACCTGACTTGCCTCCTATAATCTGGGGAAGTTAGAGACCTAAATATCTAATTAGGCATATATAATCTTGATGAACAAAAAAACAAATCAGACTAGAAACCTGCGGAGAAATTATTGTTCTTTTTTCTTGGATATTTTCTTTTTGACTGCTTTCTTTTTTGCAGTTACTTTATTTTCATTGAAGTCTTTGACATCTAACTTACCTTTGTCTAGGTATTTTTCTTTGAAATCTTCGTACTCAATATTCACCCTAGCACCCTCTTTCTTTTTCCTTGCAATTAATATTCTTGGAAATACTTTTTTTGTTAGATACCATAGGCATTGGCCTTTTTCCATTTGGTCTAGAAGTCCTGTCGATTTTACTTCTACTCCTATAACATCGTACCTTTCACCGTTTTTCTTGAAACATAGCAAGTCTGGGAAACCGGTTCCAATAGAAAGAGCCTTTGTGAATGGATTATATTTTCTTCTAGCGGGGGCGACTTTGTCTCGATCGAAGTCAACAGTATTCATCCATTTTGTGACAATCCAGCCTTTTGATTCTAGGTCTTCTCTAACTTTGGTTTCAAACAGAAGTCCTCTTCTTTTGTTTGCAGTTCCTTGTTTTGAATAATTGATTGGCTCTTTTTCAGAAATTTCCTCTTTCATTATAAAAAATAGGTGTTTTGCTTTATATATTTGGCTAACTAATGAATGGTTGAGCCGGAGATATAAAACAATCAGGCAATTTAGCTCACGGATTAAGACAGGGATTGGTGCAGGGATTGAATATATAAAAAAGAGAATAACAATGCTTAAAATGAAATCTCCGAAAAATTGTTTACCAATCTATTTTTCCTGCCTGAGATTTTGTTTTCCCATAAACATAAAAAATGGAGAATAACAATGCTTAAAATGAAATCTCCGACAAATTGTTTACCAATCTATTTTTCCTGCCTGAGATTTTGTTTTCTCATAAACAGAAAAGAATGGAGAATAACAATGCTTAAAAAACAAGGAAATTTACTTATTTTATGAAACTTAAATTAAATGATGCAACATTATTCGCGAAGTCCATTGATTTAATCTCAGAACTGGTTATGGAAGTTAAAATTAAGGTTAATGAGTTTGGGTTATCTATTGTAGCAATTGACCCTGCAAATGTTTCTATGGTTTCATTAAAGGTTCCTAAAAGCTCGTTTCAAGAGTTTGAAGTGGAAGATGAGAATTTGGGAATAAGCTTAGAGAGTTTAAAGAAAGTTCTTAGAAGATGTGGAAAATCCAGTGCGTTAACTCTGGAAAGAAATGAGAATATGCTAGAAATTAAAATTGAAGATAAAATTAAGAGATCGTTTTCTTTAAGCCTTATTGAGATTGATGCGGAAGATAAGGAGTTCCCAGCTCATTTAGAATTTTCCTCAAAGATTGATATTGACTCCCAAGAATTAACAGATGCTATTGATGATTGCGCTGTTGTTTCGGATGCTTGTTCCTTTGTTGTGGAAAATGGCAAATTTGTTGTAGAGACAAAGAATATTAACAAGGCAAGAACTGAATTTTCCTCAGAAGATGTTAAGGTTAATGCAGAAGATTGTAGGTCTAGATATTCAATTGATTATTTACAGAAGTTTATGAAAGCTGGAAAAGCATTTGACAGAACTCATCTTAACTTTGCAAATGACCATCCTATTAGAGTTGACTTCAAGTCAGAAGTTGTTTCTCTGAGTTTTCTTTTGGCGCCTAGAATTGAGACGGATGACTAGGACTTGTTGTTAGTTGTTAGTTTATTACACACCCGCTGCACTTTATTCGCCTTTCGACAGGATAAGCTTGCTCTGCTGGGACAGAAGAAATTGCTGGAGATTCACAGGGGTTGAGCAACCTGAGAGTGAGGGCTAAAGGTTTACAATATTTCAGTTTAGAAATTTGAGTATATTGATATTTTTCTTGCGGTTTGCGTACTTATTTATTTAGTAAATCTACTCGGCCTGGACTTGCTTTCATGTATTTTTGCTTAATGAACCATACTAAGAAAAGAACTATTACTATTATGATTATCCAACCAATTAGCTTTCCTGTTGAAGTTTTCTTTATTGTCTCGCATGTTCCTAAGCAACAGAGGTTGGCTCTTGCTTGAACGACGTCACCGATACAAATTTCCTTGTTGGGAGTACACACATTGCCATTTTGCTCTTTACAGGTTTGCGTGTCTGATCCAATTACTTGATTTGAAGAAATGTTAATAAAGGTTCCATTTTCTGTTACAATTATTTCTGTATTGTTTTCGGATGTTTTGTTTCTATCAATAACATAAGTTACGTTGTCTACTGCTATTGTCCCTTCGGCCGCATCATTTGTGAAATTCTCACTTGGCTCAGTAGTATTCACTGAATCATTTTTTTCATCGTCCTGGATAACAATTGTTTTTACTTCTGGATTATAAACCAGAACTCCGTATGGAATATTTTCGTAGTATAAGTCTAATTTTTCAAAACCCTTTTCTGCAGGAGCATTGAATTCTAAAGTTATTGTTTCCCCATCTTTCAAAGTGATTGAATTGGTTACGACAACGGCTCCTGTAATCGGAACACCTGTTTCTCCTTCAGTTATATTTTCTTCTTGTGTTGCGTTTTTGTCAGAAGAGAAAGCGGCAAATAATGTTGCAAAGAAGCCTTGTTTTTCTGTTTCGTTTTCGATATCTGAAATACTTAAATTATCTAGAAGGCCCTGAGACACATTACCTACTGGCATAGTTATTTTCTCTAAATCAATTACTATTTTTTTAGGCATTAAGTTCTCAACGTCTACTGAATATTGCCCGCTTGTTACTATTAATGGTGGACTTATTGAGAAGGGTACTGTCTCATTTATGATTGTAAAAGGTGCTGTTAAGTCTGATGTAACAATCTTTCCTGCGGAACGATAGGATACATCTTTTATTGTCATGGTATAATCACCCAATGTTCGTTCTTCAGTTCTTGGAATCTGCAGATAAAAATAATAATCTCCCTCAATATTTATCAAATTAATTTTACCAAAGTTTACAGAGCTGCTTCCTCGATTAAATTCAACTTGACTTGCAATAATTGGCTTTGTAAAGGTCCCTGAAATTTTCACTATGAAATTTTCACCCTTTTTAACAGAATCTTTAACTTCAATATCTACTGCTGCAACAAAGGAAAAGAGCATAAGTGCTAATAAAAAAACGAAAAATAACTTTGCGAACTTCATATTACTTACTCATCTCTTTTAATTTATTCAGAACACTATCTAGTTCCTGTGGAGATTTTGACTGAGGTCTTTGCGAAGGATTTCCTTGAGGCACCATTGGACGACCTTTAGGTGGCATTGGTCTTGATTGTTTTGTTGCGCCTGAAGGCCCCGTCGGTCTTGAAGGCATTGGACGAACTTGAGGAGGCATTCCTGGTCTATGATGTGGCGCTCCTGGTCTTCTCATTCCCGGAGGGCCTGGATAACCTGGTCTATTTGGTCTTACAAAATCAGTAGGTTCGGATTTATCATCCTTATCTTTATCTTGCATATCTTCAATGAATTCTCTGATCTTTTCTCTGTAAATTATTCCGATTGTTATCAAGATAATTAATATGAACAAAACCCAAATCCACCATTTGGATTTTGGTGTTGAACTACTGCCGTCAACTATACAACATGTATCACTACCAGAAGCACAACTGTACATTGTTGTTTCTTTATAGCCGTCACCACAATCAAAAGCTTCACATGTTCCATCATTTACTGAACAACTTGCTTCGTCTGGACTTGGACCTGGCTCTGGAGTTGTTGTCTCTTCACAAGTCCCGCCGACACAACAAAGATTACCAGCAATACTATCATCTGTATATTTTTCTACACCACCAGAGCAGTATTCACCACCAGAACATAATATTCCGCTTACGTCTGCACACTTTTCTACAGCTGGAGCCGTATTACAACATTTTTTAAAACCACAACCTTGATATCCAGACAACAGGTCTCCTTCACATTCAATTCCTGACATACAAAAAAAGTTGGAGGCTTCACAATCATTGTCGGAAGTTGACGCTCCACTCTCATTATCCTCACCATCAACAATATCAACTGGGCCAAAGTAAGATCCTCTTGGCCATAAAGAATAAAGAATAAATCCATTATTTACAATATTCCCTCCATCCCAACAACCCTCTTCTTGTTGCATCTCAAATAACCATTCGATAGCGTTAGCTCCTTCTGTTAACTCTCGACCCCTAAATGGAATCATTGCTAGTGCAGTATCGTAATATTTTCCATTCGAAACTTTCCAATATTGCTCATTAATTTGTCTTGAAAGGATATTTGTTTTGTATTCTTCATACCCGGTTAAAATATACAATAACGATTGAGGGAACACTCCTCTATTGCTTGGTTCACCTGTAACTAAATAAGGAACATAGGAAGAAAGCTCGTGGTCTAATTTGTCCAAAACAGCAGTTGCCCAGAGAGTTCCTTCATAATCACAAGTACCTGCTAGGTCTGCGAAACAAAAAGATTCTATTGTTTCTATTGTAGTCCCTTGTTCTGGAGCAGAATGAATTTCATCTAAAACGTGAATTGTTGTGGAATCTTGTTCTTTGAATAATAGAGTCGTTAAGAAGGATTTTCCACATTTAACTTCGAAATCTAGTTCATAACATTCTGGTTTTATTTTCAACCAGTACCCCGTTTCGGATATCGAGAAACATCTTCCAGGAGCTGCTGTTATTTTTTTATTTTCTAAAATATCTGTTGTGTATTCGTTATTATCATATGTTATAGTACAAGATGTCGCGTTTTGAGCTTCAATTTCTAGGTACCAGATTAAATCTGTTGGAACCGCTTTTTGATCTAGTAACCACGCTTCTGCTTTTACTGTATCTTCTCCAACCTTATCTAAAGCAAGAATTGCCTGTGCGGTTGTTTTTATATCACATCTTGACTTAGGCCAGCATTCATCTGATTTTGCGTCACCTTTCAATTCGGCCTTACACTCGCCTACTGACAAAACGGAAAAAATCTTTTCAAATGTTGTTAATTTGTCACAAGTTTTGTTCCCAACGACTTGGGCTAAACAATCATAAGCGATGTCTACCCTTTCAGATTCTGTCATATTTTCAAAATTATAAGCGGCTACTTTACCTATAGAGAAAGTTGCTACTAGAAAGAATACTATTAGAATTCCAAATATCACCTTCTTATTCATAATTAAATTAATGAGAACTTACTTTTAAATATTTAGTTTTTCTTGCGCGGAGAGGGTTGAAGTCGGTTTACTGTTGATGGTCTATGGTTGACGGTTATCAGTTGACGGTGGACGGTTATCAGTTGACAGTTGACAGTTGACGGTGAACGGTCTACGGTTGACGGATTATATTTATGCAGACGATGTACTTCGTCCGTCTTTGACAGCCCGAGCTTGCTCTGCTGGGGCAGTTGAATTAGAATTCCATCGCTTCGCGATTTGAGTGAATCTCGTGATGGCAGGGCCCAGATTTGTGATTTGGGTTGGGATTATTATTACAGATTTATAGAATTTATTTTTTATAGAGGACTTGCTATGAGCCTTCTGGGCTTTATTTTTTAACCTTAATTGCTCTTTTCTTATCAACAACCTTCTTTTTACGAATAACCTTAGAAACTTTCTTTTTACCTTTACCTCTAACCTTAATAATCTTATTCTTAGCAGCAATCTTTCTTTCAACCTTAGGAACAACCCTATTTTTATGAACAGCCTTGGAACGAATAATTTTCTTCTCCTCATCCCCACTCAAACGAGCTAAATCCTCATTCAAAATAGCAATTTTACGATCGATATCTAGAATCATCTTTGAATAATTGTCACTTCTTATTAAATAATCTCTTTGGGATATTTCACCACCATCAAAATACTTTTTTTGCACACTCTTGAAATATTCTTCAAGTGAATACTTTCGAAGATTCAAAGTAGATATCTTTCTTCTCAAAGAAACTTTCTTTATAGTTTTCTTGAAAATTAAGAATAAAATAAAAGCTCCCCAAACAATAATCAGCAAAAGCTTCCAATTATTTTCAAAAAAAGAAACAAATCCAAATGCTGTATTTTTGTGAAATCTGTTCAAAGTAGAATAATCTTTAACCATTGATGAAACCTCAACATAACCCGACTCTACTAAATCAGAAACCTTTTCATATCTTTCATTATTAATTTCCTTTTCAATTTCTCCTACAATAAATAGACTATTTTGGTTTTCCATCCCTTCTTCATAACTCAGGTCGTAAAAAGTTTTCAATACATATAAATCATCACTCGCTCTGATTGCTGCTTCGTAGACTTCTTTAACTTCGACACAATACTCTTCAACTAATGAGAAATCCAATTCAGTCAAAGAATTCTTTTGCTTTTCAACCTGTCCTAAATAAATCAAATCTGCCTTCTCTAATAAATCATTCACCCTTAAAACATTAAAACCATTATCAACCAAGTCCTGAGAATAACCTCTTGAAACATTTAGACACTCTTCAACAGAAGCCTGAGAAACAAAGTCAATAGCTATCGCATTTCCAATTAATAATATTAATAAAACACTTAAAATTATTTTAAACGATGATTTCATTTATTTTTTCTCCTTGCATTTTTATTTAGAAATTTTTTAACTTCAAGGAAAGATAATTCTTCTTCAATTTCGCCAAGGTGTTTTGAATATGTCTTCATCAAGTTTTCATAAACTCTAGCATCCACTTCGCCCTTCTTCATATATTTAGTTTGCAATTCCGAAATCAATTCTAAGAACCTTTCTTTCTCACTCAACAATTTTTTAAACTTTCCTTTAAATTTAAAGAAGTGCTGTAATTTATTCTTAAATTTAATTTCATTTTTTATTGACTCTGCCAGTTGAGTTTGGTATTCTTCCATTGAATGAGAGTATTCCGTCATTGACATCTTTGCTTCATTAAAGCATTTTTTTTGTATTTCTTCCATTAATCCGAGAAGTAAGACTCCTTCATTTTCCAAAGACTTGATTTTTCTCTTTAGATAAAATCTTCTAGAAAAGTAATAAACAAGAACTACTAAAATTAAAAAACCAGTGAAAATCCCTGCTGACTCTAACGGATGATTCTTAATTAAATAAAACAATTTAATTTCCCCTTTAGTTTCATATGCATACATTGAAAGTGCTTCATCAATCTTTTGTCTTGCAAGCAAATAATCTCCTCTTTCGAATACAGCTTCAGCAAGCAAAATTAATTTTCTTGTTTCAACAACATTCATCCCATACTTCTCAGCCCAATCCATTTTTGTTTTTAATTCCGTCATTAAAGATTTTCCTTCAACAGCTGAATTTCTAATTTCCTGAAATTCATTAAACGATTCTTCAACTTTCAAAAAGTCAACTTCTGTATAACTTTCATTCATCTTTTCAATGATACCTTTAGCAGAACGAACAACGAAACTAGAATTTTCCATTTCTACCAACAACTCATTCGCCTTTTCTAAATATTCATCAGCTACATCCCTTGTTCGCTCAGTAATATATAATGTAACAAACTTCTCCTCAGAATAACTTCCTTGCCTTGTTCCATCTTCCCTTATTAGCTCCCCTCTAAACTTAAACTTCAATAAATACTTTCCTTTGTTGAAATAAGTTGGCGCTGCAATTTTTACAGACAATTCATAATCAGATTTTGGTTTAATTTCTTTAATAAAATCAGGAACGGGAATTACATATTCAGCATTCTCTCCACTAACTGTAACTTCCAAATTCTCCTTACTATACGAATATTTATTTTCAATCGTTAAAACAAATTCTTTAATCTCACCATTTAGCAATTCAAAAGAAGCTTCTGACTTATCAAATAAATTTCCAGAAGAAGCCCCACCTCCACCACCACTACCGCCTCTGGGCGAACCAGGTAAAGTAATAACAGGTGCCTCATAGTCTGCATCAGCAGCACCACAGGCAGTAACATAAATTCTATCAGTTATATTTGAACAAACAAAATTAACTTCAACTGAATCTTCAAAGACAACAGCACCATCAGAACCTGCAATGGCAGCTCCACTAACATTCACTCCACTTGCACGTAATTTGATTTTCTGAACCCCAGGAGAGAAATCTTTAACAGAAGAAAACTCAATAGAAGAAATATAATTATGTAATTGATTATCAGAAATATTTTCAAAGAATAAAGAAGTATTCTCAGATATCTCTAAACCAGTGGGTAGAATCCATTCCAACGTAACATTATATGCTGTATTGTTTTCATTCACAATAGAATCGCCCATCAAATTCCTCAAATAACCACCCAGATTAAATGTATTCTCTAACAAATCGACAGAAGAGGGAGCAGAAGTAATTGAAGAATAAAAATAAGGACCCTCCTGATTACTAACAATACTAATATCTACAGATTCATTTTCCTGAGAAGAAATAGAAGTGAATTCTTCAATTAAGAAAGTTGTATCTTCCTGTAAAACTTGACCCAAAAAAGAAATATTCACAGGAACTACCAAACTCGTTTCTGCAGAGACAACCGAAGAATCATAATAAACCAACCATTGATTCAGGGCAGAATCGTCAAAATATACTCTCCCCGCAGTTAATTCATGACTTAATTTAAACATTAGCCCACAATTACCATCCGCAAATTCAGAGTCACCAGTATTATTAATCGTTATATTTCCAACAAACTTATTTTTATTCCAACCTGCAACAGCACCTAAGTCAGTAGTAGAGGACCAAGTACAATCCCAATAAACAGAAATATTTTCTTCATCCGACACGTCTTCTCCACCTAAAATGTCACGAGCAACAACACGAATATTATAAATCCCTTCGCTAACTCCGTCAAAAGTATAACTAGAATTCCATTTGTAAACAAATCCCGTCTGAGAATAATTTTCAAAACTAACATCCATTGCCTGATTCCATAAATCTGTATCATTTTTTATTTGCAAAACAACAGTCTCTAAATTATAATCAAAATCACTAACAGTCATATTAAATAGAATAATAGAATCTGGGTCAACATCGTCATCTGAATTTGGAGAATAAATTACAGGATTCAAAACAGGAGCAGAATTCCCACGAACAACACGAGTCTCAGTATAATTTGAATTAAGAGCAAAATCAGTAACAGTAATATTATATTCATAAAGAACTCCGGAAACAATTCCTGTCTGGTTAATTAAAACATTACAATTTACTGCACTTGAACAGATAATATCTACATTTGCCGTCCCAGAAAGAATCGAAGAACTTCCAGAAATAAAAGGAACATTTTCAATATCTCCATCAAAATAATAAACAAATTCCTCTAAGTCATAATTATCATTAAAGGTCAAATTAATTAAAAATGATTCAATAATTCCACTTCTGTTATCTGGTGTGGGAGATTCCCAGATAAAAGTTGGAGTCACAAAATCAAGAGTTATTTTCCGTGTTAATTCGTAAGCAGAATTATTAGCAGCATCAAAAGCCGTTACATTATAATAATAAGTTCCTTCAACGAGCCCGGTCCAATTAATTTCACTCGAAGATCCAGAGGTTGTAGAATTTATTAGATTCATTGATGAATTAAATAAATTAAATGTCACATTTGTATCACTTTCATCCCCCACACTCACATTAACAAAAATCCAACTCTCCTTAGATGCAGAATCATTAGAATAAGTTGGGCTAATATAAAGAACAACGGGGGCAGAAAAATCAACAGAAAAATTAGCGGTATAAGAATCAATACTACTAGTATTTTTAACATAAATCGTATAATTTGACACCCCTTCATCAATCTCATAAAAATTCGCACGATAAGCTGACCCATTATACAACCCTAAAACTTCCTCGTCAGAAAGAGCTCTGTCTAGAATAATTAATTCATCAATAACAGACTCAGCACCAGAAGTTATTGAATCAACTCCCCCTAAATATTCAGAATTTAGAAACCGATGAAGCTTTTCGCCATTTAGATAAAAATCTCCACCAATCTTCCCACGCCTAACATAAGCTATATTATTAATGCCCGATGGTAAATTGATATCATAAAAACTAGAACCAAAATTCATAACAGAAAATTCTCCAGAATATCCTTTATTCAAATAAAAGCTATTTGACCCTAAAGACAATATCTTTTCACCCAATAATTCAATAGGAACTAAACTTTCACTAAAAATATACCCTCCCCCTAATTGCCCCGCAGAATAACTTCCACAACATACTAAAGAATCACCTGATAAAAGACCACAAGAGTGAGAGCCACCTAAAGATATGGAGGTGAAATTGTAGTCTCCGGGAACTAAAACAGGGGAAGTCTGCCGAGTAGTTGAACCAATACCTAAGTTACCATTGCTATTACTACCCCAGCACATCAAGGAGCCGTTTTGTAAAAAACCACAAGAGTGAGAGTAACCTAAAGAGGTGGAGGTGAAATTGTAAGCTCCGGGAACTAAAACAGGAGAAGTTTGCTCAGTAGTTGAACCAATGCCTAATTGACCAAAGCCATTATATCCCCAGCACATCAAGGAGCCGTTTTGTAAAAGACCACAAGAATGGTACTGACCTAAAGAGGTGAAGGTGAAATTGTAAGCTCCAGGAACTAAAACAGGAGAAGTTTGCTCAGTAGTTGAACCAATGCCTAATTGACCATTACCATTATTCCCCCAGCACATCAGGGAGCCGTTTTGTAAAAGGCCACAGGAGTGAGAGTAACCTAAAGAGGTGAAGGTGAAATTGTAGTCTCCAGAAACACGATTAAATTTATTTATTAATTCATTAAACCAAAAACCTAATTGACCATAGTTATTACTACCCCAGCACATCAAGGAGCCCTTTTGTAAAAGACCACAAGAGTGATACTCACCTAAAGAGGTGGAGGTGAAATTGTAACCGCCAGAAACTAAAACAGGGGAAGTCTGCTGAGTAGTTGAACCAATGCCTAATTGACCCTGGTAATTACGACCCCAGCACATCAAGGAGCCGTTTTGTAAAAGGCCACAAGAATGATAAGATCCTAATGATATGGAGGTGAAATTGTAAGCGCCAGAAACTAAAACAGGAGAAGTCTCCCGATAACTAGTAAAACCAATACCTAATTGACCGTAATTATTATATCCCCAGCACATCAGGGAGCCGTTTTGTAAAAGGCCACAAGAATGATACCGACCTAAAGAGGTGGAGGTGAAATTGTAAGCTCCGGGAACTAAAACAGGAGATGTCTGCTGAGTAGTTGAACCAATACCTAATTGACCATAGTAATTACGACCCCAGCACATCAGGGAGCCGTTTTGTAAAAGGCCACAAGAGTGATAGTAACCTAAAGAGGTGAAGGTGAAATTGTAAGCTCCGGGAACTAAAACAGGAGAAGTCTGCTGAGTAGTTGAACCAATGCCTAATTGACCATAGTAATTACGACCCCAGCACATCAGGGAGCCGTTTTGTAAAAGACCACAGGAGTGATAACCACCTAAAGAGGTGGAGGTGAAATTGTAAGCGCCAGGAACTAAAACAGGAGAAGTTTGCTGAGAAGTTGAACCAATACCTAATTGACCATAGCTATTACGACCCCAGCACATCAGGGAGCCGTTTTGTAAAAGACCACAAGAGTGATAAAAACCTAAAGAGATGGAGGTGAAATTGTAAGCTCCGGGAACTAAAACAGGAGAAGTCTGCTCAGTAGTTGAACCAATACCTAATTGACCATAGTTATTACGACCCCAGCACATTAGGGAGCCGTTTTGTAAAAGACCACAGGAGTGATAGGCACCACTACTAACCTGCTTAAATTTCTCACTCTCATTACTAACATTCAACCAAAAAGATAAAGTATATTCTCCCTTGGCCGCATCCAAAGAAATCGGCTCATTTATTGGAGTGACTGAAGTATTCCTCGCTTCAGAAAATTTCCCAACAGCGCTTTCCCCATCAAAAGTCAACCATTTCAAAATATTATCATTCAAAATAGTAAAAGAATAGTAATCCCCAGACACTGAGAAATTAACATCTACATAGAAATTATCTTGGTTCAATACCCCTGCACCTGGAATAGACGACGACGCAAAGATTGTAGCAAACCCCAATCCTAATACGCCAATAAAAATTAAAATACCTAATAAAAATTTAGATCGCATTTTATGTTAAAATGAAATCACCCTTCAAAACACGATTAGGATAACAAATTGCTCCCTTGCCCTTCTTTATATCGAATTCAACAATTCTTCTGTCAATCCCAGACCCACGCATTTTTATAACTTCAATCGCTCTCTTTCTCTTACCACCTTTGTAAAACACATTATAAATTGAAATAATACCGTCAGACAGGAAGCTCACAGCTTCACCTTTCTCAACAAAAGTATTACCAGTATGAGTCGGATTCGAAACTTCTCTAATTAAGAACGAAGTCATATTGTGTTTTTCCAAATATCTAAACAACTGTTCCATATAAATTCTAAAACGACTGTCCTCCCCACTAAAAGAACTAGCAATACTAGACAACGAATCAATTATAACAATGTCCGGATCAAATCCTTCAGGAATCAAAACAGGTTGAACATCAATTAACAATTCCTTCTTTGCTTCAGACAACAAGGCCTCAACACTTCTAGCAATATCAAGCGCATTAAACCTTTTAATTTTCAAGAAGCCTTGTTTTTCAAAGTTCTCAGCATTAGATCCAAAAGCCTCCATATGCGCACGTAACCTATCCTCTGGCTCTTCAAAACTCATAAATAAAACCTTCTTACCCTTCATACACGCTCTCTTTACAACCTCTAACCCAAAAACAGTTTTCCCACTTCCCGGTCCACCCTCAATCAGAATAGCATTTCCAGCAGGTATCCCATCATCAATCAATTCATCAAATCCTGGAACATACGTTTTAATGTAATTAAACTTACGATGATTAACATTCAAAAAATTAGAAGGGGTATTTGCGACTTGTTTCACAGACTTCTTGCCAGCCGTCGATAATTTAACTTTAGAAACGATTTTCTTACTAGAAATTTTATTAGTTGACTTACTGGTCTTTCGACTCTCCCCTTTTTTCATAGAATAACTAATAGAATTCCTATTATAAAAGTTATGATAAGAAGAAACAAACTCAAGTCCTTAGATTTCCCCAGAAACCTTGCTGACCACACTATTACTGAGTAGAGTTCGGTTATTAGGGCCGTTTAATTGTCGACTTGTCGGGGGAAAGTTTTGACGAAATTTTGTTGAAAACTTTGCTGATTACACCCTAGTGGTTTTCCATTCGCTTTGGCGTATGGGAAAGCAAAAATTCTTGGGAATTTTTACTTAAAGGGATGTGGTTTCAATTTGAAGACATATCAATTTTAAAAAAATAATTTACATTACTTGCTTCTGTCAGCGGCGATAATTCAAAATTTATATGAGCGGAGCTAACAATTTTTTCAGGTTATGTAAGTTATGCTGAGATTTAGAAATAATTGTGTTTTTGGTCAAAATTGGGAGAAGAAGCAAAGATAAAAATAATTGCTTTGCTCAGTAATTGAAGCCATTATATTATCCGCTGCGCTGCGGACCTAAATTGATTGAGACTACACATAGACTTAAAGCAGTTAGTTTTTATAAGAAGTTTTTACCTGAGATTTTGATTGAGACTTTGGCTTCGGAGTCGCATTTTTCTTTACTTTGGGCTTCGCTTTATATTTAGACTTCGAAGGGGCTGAATCTTTGTGAGGACTTACGTATTTATTATTTGAATCCAAATTATTTCTTACGAAATTTTTTCTCAAAGTGTAGTTTATTGGATTTTTTATTTTCTGACAAGTTGCATCTGGCGAGCATACCCCTAAATCGTTATAGAAATCTCTACAGTTTGGCGGCATCAGGGGTTTTCTTCGATAAGTCCAAGTTAATTGTGAATGGATGTAAGATTTTTGAAGTGGTTCTTCATTTTTTTCATTCCATTCGCCTAATTTTTTTTCCAATTCTTCTTGTGAGAGACCAATCGATCTGAAAAAATTTATCAACACGAACAGGGCTCTCTTTTTCCCATCAAGCATTCCACCTTCTAATATTTTTTTAACACATGGCGGGAACTGCCCTTCTTCTAGGTTTTCTAATTTAACTGCTTTGAATTCTGCATATTTTCCAGATGCTCTTTTTTCTTCTTCTTTCCCATAACCGGCTTCGCTGGCCCAATCATAAGCTTGCATTACTAATTCTGCTGCTTCGTTTTCTTCTGGGTTTGGCATGAAGTTTTTGATTATTACTCTTAGTGGATCTGCTATTCTTTCTTTACAGTTTGGATCTTCAATAAATTTATCCAAATCTTCTTCTTCTAGAACCACACTCGCTAGAGATGATTTCTCGTGTAATGAGTATGGCATTCTGAATAAGTGTCGCGGAGAAACTAATCCCATGTCCAACCCCATTAAAGCATACATATCAACCTCTTCTTTTTCAAATTTTTTTGATAATTTTGATGGACTTATTTCACCTCTGATTTCACATCTATTACAGATTAATAATTTTACTATTGGTTTGAATTTCATATTTTCTTTACATTTGTAACATTTTGGAAGAGTCCCCTTTCCACCTTTGAAAGTCCGTTCTTCTGTTATATTACATCTTTCACAACTAAATTCTACTTTCAAATATTCTTCTACAAATTCTCCACATTGTTTGCATCTGTACCTTTCTTTTATTTTGTCTTTAAATCTTTCATAAAAGTCTGCTGGAAGCATTGGGTTTAGAAGTTTTCTTGAATAGTCTCGGAGGAAAGCCATTAACATTCTTGGAAGTTGTGGAAACATCGCTGAAGTGTCTGTTCCATTTATGTTTTTTGGGAAAGCTCCCCAAGGAACTATCACATGAAAACCTTTTGAGCCTGAGAATTTTAGCCCGATGTTTTTTATCCCATTTTCTCTTAAGGCTTGAATTGTTGCTTTTGCTACTCTTGCTGAATAGTCCATTCCTTCTTCACAGTCGATATCGATTAGGAGATCCCAGCCTGTTCTTATTTTGTTTGCGGCTTCTTTGCTCATCCCTGTTTCTATTTCCATGGGATCTGACCAAATTTCTTCTGAGCAATGGAAAGATGTTGCGCCCTTTTTTACCATTCCATAAACGTCACCTGGGAATTGAAAGGTGTCTGGTCTTTTTCCGAAACCTTCGAAGAATCTTGGTGAAATTTCTCTATTTTTTGAGAAGTCGAACATTGCTTTTTGGATGTCTTGTCTAGAATAATATAATTGAGTCAAGGATCTTACTTTTTTTTCTGCTTCGGACTGAACTCTTGGTGGATAATTATTTGGAGTAAAGGTTTTCTTTCCCACAAATGGAGCTGGCCTGGATGGAGTTGAAGGCTTATTTTCTGAATCTTCCATGTTTTTTTGAGGAATTTTTGAGTTAAAAAGATATAGTCTTTGTCATGAAACTTTCTCAACGACAGTTTTGAGTCATGAGTTTTGAGTTCTGGGTTAGGGCAGAAAAAGGGGAGGGAAATAGGATTAAAACCAGCTGAGAACTGAATACCCTAGACTCACTACTCTTCATGAACTAATGCTCCATTACCCAAGTTTGGAAAATTATGAAAATTATTGAGATAAATGATATCATGGCCTTTATTGTGTCCAATGAGGTATGGCTTACATTTATCTGTGGCAATGTTAGAACTGCTGCAGTTATAGCCAGAGCACCTATAATTGAGGTTGTTAATCCTGAGAATGAAGCATCGGATATTTGCTTTTTTGCACCCTCATAAAGATTTTTTGGTTTTGAAACTACTATAAAACCGATTCCTATTACGAATAACCAAATTGAATCAAAATAAAGAGATATTGAGAAATTTGCCATGGACTCAGATATTATGTTTGCAAACCCGATTATTGATATTATTGCTAAAACTCCTACAAACTTTGTTGAGACTCTTCGCTTCTCTTTTTCCATTAAGGATAGAAGAATATGTTATTAAAATAGGGAGAGGCGAATGGGTGCAATAATGATATTGATGTCTAATATCGGAAGTAATGGCTCACGGATAACAGGAATTACAGGATTGAGAGGCAGAGGCAAAAGGCAGATTGATATAAGGTCCGTTGAATTAATGTTAGCAGCTGCAGTCTCTCCGATGACTTTTTGTCATCTTATAATTATTTTAAATTATTGCAATAATTCTCTAAAAACTTTTGTTATTCTCACTCAAAAATTCATCTCAGCTTTTCCTTTGTGGATTGACGCTAACATTAAATACCGTCCTAAAGACCTAGTTTAATTATCCGTCGCGCGGCGTGCATGGAGGGTGTGTTTTAATCAGAGTAGTTTTTGTTGAATTACTTACTTTTCTATAAATATCGGAGATACTTCGTTGGGTGAAGGAATTGTTGGATGTTGTCGTTCACTTGATATTAGTTTGAAACGAGTAGTGTCACAGTTGATAGGGGCTTATCAACCTGGATATCTAATTGAATTAAACTGAATCGAAAATAGACCGACTTAAATTAATCTTAGATTGAACAACATTCCATCAAAATCATAGGCCATCCAGCCCATGAAAAGAATCGGTATTATTTTTAAGAATTTTAGGAATTTCATTTTAGTTACAAATCACGAGCGTGTAGGGTTCTTCTTTTATTTGCTTTAGCTCTTTCGAGTGCCTTTTCTAAAAGTTCTTCAACTTTCATTTCTAGAGCTTGACCAACTTCTTCTGCAACGGAAGTTATTTCTTCATTGTCTTTTTGAAGTTCTTTTATTGCTTTCTTGATATTTGACTTTACTATTAGTGACATGATTGAATTAGGAACGTTGGGTTTTTAAAATTTGTTTATGTCATTCCTATATGAAAATTGATAATGAAAGGAAACTTATGACAGAACTAAAAAAAGATATTGATAATACAAGCAAAAAAAACATTATTATTTTGGCTGGGCATTTTCCTTTAATATACACAACGAAGGGAGCCATTGAAGCTATTCACAGATGGGGAGAATTTTCTCCTTATACATTAGAGCTTGGATGTAAAATTGGCAAGTATGCCAAACAGGAGGGGAAGGATATAAAATTTGTATTCTTTGTTGATGATCATATTTATGAAGAATTGTGCGAAGTAAAGGACAATACAAGAAGTACATTTAGAAGAAATCTATACAGGAAAAAATCAAAGAAAGATGCAAAACCCCAAGAAAATTTCGAAAAAATCATGAAGAAATATGAATTTTCCGAAAAAGACATAATAAGACAGAACCAGAATAAAAAAGGAAGGGAGAGCTCAATATACTTCTCAGAAAAAATACTCCGAGCAAAAAATGTCGATATTTTGAATGCATGCGCAAGAGAGTATACTACATTCATTGAAGATAAAAAATATTTTAACAAACAGGAAGACTATATAATTGCTTTCATCCCTAATAGGTGCAAAGAAAACATATGCGAAGTTGCACTTGATATTGAGATTAAAGATCTATCATCAACACATATCTTCATGGATTCATCTGCAACACTCTCAACGAGAGAAGAACTTTATTCTTTTGGCCGTGGGGTTAATTTGAGAAGAGACTGAAGACGAATATTGCCTACAGACCTCTAACGACCAATCGCAAAATAAAAGACATGCATAAGATATTTGAATCATAAATTGGTTCTAATATTACTAAATTCCTTCGGGATACCCCTTTGTTCTTTTGGGCAGGGGAGTAACAATTTATATTTTAAGTAACTCCCTTAGTTTTTCTTTGATTTTTATAAAATCATCTTTACTGCTGAAGCCTATTTTGTTTTTCAATCTTGAACTATCCATAACCCTAACTTGACTAAACAAAACAACACTTGTTTTACCCGTATTACTATTAAACGGATAATAGAATTTTCTCCTCCTACTTGTTGTTGAAAGAGGAATAATACAACATAATTTTCTATTAAAAACTTTTAATATCAATACAGGCCTTGCATACTTTTTACCCTTTCCATCTTCTTCGAAACCTATATTTTCTCCAATGCTCGCATACCATATCTCTCTCCTTATATCCAAGAGGATAATAATTATTGTTATTTATATTTCTTTTGACAGGCATCCAAATTCTGTAATCTTTTTTCATGATTGCAAATTAAATTATGAGTATAAAAGTTTGGTCGGATCTTTGGATAAATAGCTCTTATCCAAATTTTGACTGGCTCGAAAGTTTAATTCATTAAGAGATTGAAGAGTTAACTATACAAAAAAACAAAGAATAATTTCACTGCCGTTCAGGATTAATAAAAGGCAGTTAAATTATCACCTCTGGCATGAGTAAATATTGTATCATGAACAGGGGTAAGATAAATAATCATTGCCAGCTACAATAATCTCTTCATCAAAAACACACTCCAAATATGTATTTAGAATAACTCAACTGCCTTTTATCCATTACGAACGGCAGTGAATCTCTTTTTTCTAAACTATTTTTATCAATAATCTAAAAAATTATAATTGCACTTTTTGTTTAAAAAAAGGGAAAAGAAGCAATTAGAATTATTCCAAACCAACTTCTTCCTTGATTTCTGAAATTGCCTTGATTGCTATTGTAAAAAAGCCTGGTAGTTCTATTCCACAGTTTTCAATTTCTTTTATGATTTCTCTCGAGCAGTTTTCTGCGAATTTTTTGTCTTTGAATTTTTTATTTAGACCTTTTACTTCCATATCTGAAACTCTTTTTCCTCGCATTAGGGCGTAAGAGTGAATTAATCCGGTCAATGTTTCTGAGGCTGCTAGGGCGTGCTCGATTGGGTTTGCTCTTAGGTCGTTTGTGTGTGAAGGAATTTCTTTATAGCCAAAAACGTGAGAGACTATTGTGTCGATGAACTCTTGGTCGAAGCCTTGGTCTTTTAGAATTTGTGGAGCTAGAGAAATATGCTCTGATGGATTGTTTTTTGTTTGTGTCCAGTCGACATCGTGAAGAAGGCCGAGCATTGCATAATATTCTTCGTCTTGGTTTAGATGTTTTCCTACTGCTTTCATTATTGCTTCTGATTCTAGATAGTGATTCATTTCTGAGGGTTCTGGGTTAAATGATTTTAGAAGTTCTATTGCTTGTTGTCTTGTTATTGGGAGGGGCATGAGTAGATTAAGGGATTGGGGTTTTTAAATTTCCGGTTTTGGAAAATTGCTTCGCGTTGCGAAGTTATTAAGGCAATTGAATTAATCTAAAATCATACTTGATTGGAGTTTAACAGAGAAGGCTTAAATCCTTTAAATTATTTTGATACTTTCCACATACACTCAAAATATTCCTTAAAAGATTTTGCCATTTCTTTATTTTCTATTAATATTATAAATGGCACATTTTCTTCTGTTGATGAATAAAGTGCTATCTTATTTGCATAGAGATTCATAACTGAAGGTGTCTTGAATTCTTTTGGCAAAAACCTTAATTCCGTTAATTTTAACCTTGACAAATCTTCCTTTCTTTTTTCTGAATTCCTTGAAATTATCATTAGGCCTCTTACTTTAGTTCCATTTTTTATTCTTGCTTTATGGAAGTGTTCTAAGAAATAAGGCAATAATTTTGAGGTTTCTCCTGATGAGCCAATTGAAAGCCATTCTTTAGGGGATTCTTTCAATATGTCTTCAAAGACATTCTTTATACCTTCTTTGCCCTTGTAAGTTTTAACATCTAATTTACTTCCAAAATTAGCCATATCTAAAAGATTTGGTAAAATTAAATCTAACTTATTCTCTTTTTCTTTTAACATCTCTTTTAGTCTACTTGGATTTGCAGCTTCAAAGAATTTCTTTTTTTCTGAAACTATTTGGCTTACTAACCCTTTTTCTACTAACCTTTCTAGAATATCATATACGACTGCTCTATGAAGTCCTGATTTCTGTAATATTGCTGTCACTGGAGAAGAACCCAGCTCGATTAATGAGAGATATACTTTTGACTCGTTTCTTGTTAGTCCTATTTCTTCTAATATCTTTGCATCCATAGTTTAAACATTAGAGTTTTGTTTTTATATATTTGTCGTAATGGTTATTATTACAAGTATTTAATAGGAATAAGTATATTTTGATTTTATGAATAAAAAATTAAAAACTATTGATAAAATATTTAAAGATAACAAAAGCTTTGTTGCCGAGGGAGAAACAAATGTTGATCCGCAAGTATTGTCCCCATTCTCTCCAGAATATCCAGGAAATTTCGAGATAAAATCAGAATATGATATTCACCCTAAAAATAAAGATATGAACATTTCTGAGCTGAATAAATTATTTGAAAATACTTGTGAGCAACTCTGGAAAAATGGATTTACTGAAAACATAGTAAGAGATTATTTCAAATATTCCTATGAAACAGGTATGGAAGATGCATATTGTTCCTTTTCTAGAAAAATTGGAGAAATTGAATTAGCTCTAAATACGGCTGGGATTACTAGCTATATAGATATTCCTCTAAAGCAGAAAAGTTCAAAAAGCAAACCAAAAAAATATGATATAATAGAAGATCTGCAATTAAAGATGCTTCACTGGTAAAAAAAATTTCTTATTATAATTCAAGTAATTGGTCTGATTTTATTTTATCTCTTAATTATTTAGATGCCTAGAGATAAACAGAAGATATTAAAGAGTGAAATGTTATCCTGAATCCGAAATAACATATAATAATATTTAATAAAACATAATCGAATGACTTATGCTGTTTATATCACTGAAAGTTTTGAGAAGAAAACAGCTATGCTTTCTGAAAAAGAGAGAAGGAAGATTAAAAATGTATTTTTGAAATTGAAAAATAATCCATATATTGGGGATGCTATCAGATATAAATTTTTTAGAGAGAAGAGAATTAAGGAAAAAAGAATTTACTATTTAATTTATGAGGATTTGCAAATTGTTTTGGTTGTTGCTTTTGGCGGGAAAAAAACCCAACAGAGAACCATTAATGAGATTATTAGATATTTCCCAGAGTACAGGAAATATGTTGGGAGAATAAATAACTAAGCTACTCTCTTTATCTTTCCTTGCTTTAAGTCTGATAAACTTTTTTCAAATTGGTCAACTAGGTCTGTATCAATTTTTTTTATAACAAGAACATCATTTACTTCTTGCATTCCAATAACTGAACCCTCTGAGAGACCTAAGGAATTTCTTAATTTTAGGGGTATTACTATCTGGCCTTTTGAACTTAGTTTTGCTATTTCCATGTAAGAAAGTAAGAAAGTAGGATTTTTAAGGGTTTCGGAGAAAAGATTATTCGATTTAATAAATTCATGGAAATGCTCTGGATGAGAAAAAGGCAGATTGATATAAAGGCAGTTAAGATAGTCACTCCGCTGGGGACGTTGGTTTTTTATCAGGTTTTAATGAAGCATAAGATATTTTACTCCCAAAAGTGGACCATAAGAATAGAATTCACCATCTTTATTTTTTCTTTTTGTCAGCTTTCTTTTCAACCATTCCTTCTGGTTTCATTGTTGGAAATAAAATTATATCTCTTATTGATTCTGCGCCTGTCATTAAAATAACCATTCTGTCGATTCCCCAACCGATTCCACCTGTTGGAGGCATTCCTTGTCTTAGGGCATCTAAAAAATCTTCGTCTTTTTCGTGGGCTTCGTCGTCGCCTGCTGCTTTTTGTTCGTTTTGTTCATCAAAGGCTTCTTCTTGTTTGATTGGGTCATTGAGTTCTGAATATATGTTACCTAGTTCCATTCCTGCTCCTATTGGTTCACATTGTTCGTTTAGTCTTTCGTCGCCTCTCTTTCTTTTACAGAGCGGAGTTCCTTCTTTTGGTCTATCGTAAACATGAACTGGAGAAATTACTTGATGTTCTACAACTTCTCCTAAAATTTCTTCTACACACTTACCCCATCCTGGGTTTGCTGGAAGCTCTACTTTATTTTCTTTACAGAATACAATTAATTCTTCTACTGATGATTCATTTACATTTATTTTTGTATACTCTTCAATTATTTCGGCTGTTGTTTTTCTAGGCCATGGTGCTTTCACATCCATTTCTACTTCTTTTCCGCCAACCATTCTTTTGATTTTTGTTGTTCCTAAGATTTTCAATGCTACAAATTCCCAACATTCTTCTATTAATTTCATCATATCATTATAATCTGCGTAAGCTTGATAGGCTTCAATCATTGTGAATTCTGGATTATGTGAATGATCTACTCCTTCGTTTCTGAAGTTCTTACAGATTGTGTAAACTTTTTCGAATCCACCAACAATTAATCTTTTTAGGTATAGTTCTGGTGCAATTGATAAGTACATTGGCATATCCCAAGCATTAATGTGTGTTAGAAATGGTCTTGCTGAGGCTCCCCCGTGTTGGGCTTGAAGTATTGGTGTTTCAACTTCCATAAACCCTCTTTCATCCATAAATTCTCGCACTGCTTTGATAATTGCACTTCTTGTTTTGAAAATATTCTTTACCTCTTGGTTCATAATTAAATCTAGATGTCTTTTTCTGTATCTTTCTTCTTTGTCTTTTAATCCGTAATGTTCATCTGGCATTGGGTAAACTGCTTTTGTTAAAACTTCTACTGCTTTAATAAGAATAGATAATTCTCCTCTCTTTGAACGCATAACTAAACCGGTTATTCCAACAAAATCTCCTGCCGATACATATTTTTTAAATAAGGCTCTTACTTCATCATCTGTTTCTCCATCTTGAGATACAATTTGAATGTAAGCATCTTGGTCTTGTAATTTTGCGAATGAAATTTTACCTAAATCTCTCTTTGATATTAATCTTCCTGCAATCTTTACTTCATCTTGTGTTATTGTTTCTGCTGGCAAGTCTTTGTATTTTTCTTGTAATTCTGAACAGTTTGTTGATCTTTTGAAGGAATAAGGGAATGGTTCAACTCCGCTTTCTCTAAGCTCATTAATCTTCTTGATTCTTTCTTCAACTATTTGCTTTTCTCTGCCTTTTAGTTCCATGTAATTTGATATGAAAGTCTATTTATAAGAATTTTGATGTTAAAATTTAGCCATCACCTGTTAGCCTGGAATTATTTTTACATTTAGTTGTTAATAAATTTAAATAAGCTAATTTACTATATCTAATATGAAAAAGAAAGTAACAAAGAGGAATCTTTTCAAAAGAGGCAACAATGAGAATAGCTGTAATTCCCCGGGACACATGGGTGGGTTTTATTTTCTAGGATTTATCGGTTCGACAATTTATTATATTCAGCAATCTACGGAATTTTGGCCAGGAATTCTTGGGGCTTTGAAAGCTCTTGTTTGGCCTGCTTTTTTAGTTTACAAATTACTGGGATTAAATTAAAATCTAATTATTATTTTAAGCCTAATTTATTATCTAAAACCTAAAAATATTTCTTCAAATGTCTTTCTTTCACGAGCTGGTGGCTCTTTATCATAAAACCCGAGCGTAATTACATAAGGTATTACATATTCTTCTGGCAAGTTGAACATTTTTTTTATTTTTACTTCGTCTCTCCAGCCAACATAACATGTTCCAAGACCTAATTCTGTTGCTCTTAGGGTTAGATAGGATGAAGCAATAGATACATCTCTTAGAGCTCTTATTTTGTTTGCGTCATCTACTCCTGAGATATTTTTTGTATATGCATTTGTATCTGAACAGCATATAATTAAAACTGGGGCATCACAAACAAATTTTTGAACAAATACATCATTATCACTTAATTCTTTTTTGGCTTCTTTGCTTTTTATTACTAAATATTTTGAAGGTTGAGAATTATTTCCTGATGGTGCAAGTCTTGCTGCTTCTAGAACTTCTTTGATTAGATTATCTGAGACTTCCTTTTCTGAATAAGACCGTATACTTTTTCTTTTTTCTATTGCTTCCTTTAAATCCATAATATTGTGATTTCTTTAGCTCTTATATACTTACTCGTTATGGTTTGATCTGTAATAGTGCACTATATTAATATATTGGAATTGCTTCTTTTCACTCAGAATTGATAAGTTAAATTGTCAGTCGCGCTGCGTGCAGTAGGGGGTTTAATTAACAGAGAAGTTTGGGGAAATTATTTATAGAATCTTTTATTTATGTATAAACCTAAAATTCCAATTAGGAATAAGCCTGCCCAAGAAAAACTGAAATTGGCTGAATTTGTTCCTATGACATTTCCGGTTATTGAGTTTAGGGAAAAAGCTAATCCTGTTAAAATTGACAGAGTGAAGAAACCTGAAACAAGTCTTTTTTCTAGGGAAGATTGATTACTCTGAAGTTCTGGATGAATTTCATGGACATATTGTTTAATGTCTTTTGATAGTTGTGTTCGTTCATTGATAAAGTTTTTATAAATAATTTTTGATGGAACTCTTTTCACTGAGGGTAGAAAAGGATTTAGGAGTTCATTTGATTTATTTTTATAAGAATCCCTTATTCCACTATCTCTTGAGTTGGATTTAACATTTCGTTCGGCTTTTTCTGTGAAAAAGTATTTTGAATTATCGAAGGATTCTTTTTTAGTAAATTCTGGGTCTACTCCCAAAGAAGCGACATAAATATTTTCTCTTAAATTGGAGTCCAAAGCATTTTTTAAAATTTCTTCAACCTCATTAATAGTTTTCCCGGATTGAATATAATCATCCAGGATAAGCACTTTATCATACTTTTTAGAACCTTCAGCCTTAATTCTTTTACTAACTTCTTCAGACAGTTCTGCCACATTTTTTTTATAATTTTTTTCCCCATAGATGTCGGAATTTGGATAAATTTCATAATTAACAAACTTTATATCTGGGGATTTTTTCCCAAATTTTTTAGATAACTTCCTTAATGTATAAAACAACGGCCTAACTGACTTATCTAATCCTATTATTAACGTGTCTTTATCCCAAAGTCCTTTATCTTCCATTTTTTCTAGAAGCTTATAAGAATTATTTATAAATTCTTTATTTGTCTTGTATCCGTAAACCATAAGATAAAAGGTGAAAAAATCTTTTTATAATTATTGTCAATGGATTGGATTATTTAATTCTTTCCCAATTTCTCATCCAATGCCTTATTAACCATATAATCTGCCATTTTTTGGTATTTTTGGTTTCGCTTTACGTGAACGTAATGTATTTTGTCGAATCGATTTTGGAGCTTTTGAACTTCTAGGAATAATTCTTTCATTCTTGGGTTTTTTACTCTGTATTCGCCTAAGAGTTGTTTGATTATTAGTTCAGAATCCATTATACAAGTTATTTCTCCTTGAGTGTATTTTGAGACTAGTTCTAGGGCCTTGATTATTCCTTTGTATTCTGCAACATTGTTTGTGGCTGTTCCGATAAATGCTCCGTATTCTTCTAGGATTTTATCTCCGTCTCTTATTATTAATCCTATACCTGCGGGACCAGGGTTACCCCTTGCTCCTCCGTCTGAGTTTGTTGTTATCATGAGAGAAAAAGATTGTTTTGATTAATAAATTTTATTGGTTAAGGTAGGGGAAGGAAATATGGAAGGCAGATTGATATGTTGAGTTAGTTCAGAATGAAACTCCACGAATCTACTTTATTCGTTCCGGTCCTCGGATTTCTTTTTTGAAAATCCTGCGAGAACATTTCTTTCAGAAATATTTAAGAGGCTTAAAAAATTGAGCGTTTGTTTTTGGTGATCCAATAAAAATAATCATTATTTACTTCTGACAACTAAAGACTAAGAACTAAGAACTTTCTTTAGATATGCAGAACTTTGAAGGCTTTGAAGTCTTGGAATTTTTCTACTCTTGCTTCTACGCCTCTTATAGTAGAATGCTTAGGTCCTTTTTTGCAGAGTTCTAACATTTTTCGGACTTCTTCTGGGTTTCCTTCAGCAAAAACTTCGACCCTTCCATCTTCTAGGTTTCTAACGAAACCTTTTAGCCCTAGCTTCTCTGCGTTCTCTTTAATGAATGATCTAAAGAAAACTCCTTGAACCGTTCCAGAAATATATAATCTAACTGATTTTTTCATTTTGCCTCTAGTCTTGTTAAGTTGAGCTATTATTAAAGGTTTTTGTGGTGGAGGACATGGATTAAGGAGAGGGTAAATTGCTTCGCTACACTAAGTTATTAGGACAACGCACCCGCGGCGCTTTACCCGCCTTTCGGCAGGGTGCGATTGCTCTGCTAAGGCCCGTTAAATTAGTATTGCAGGGACCGAGGTCGTTTGTTGGAAATTAACAAAGCTTGAGGGCATTGTTGGAAGAGTGGTAGAGATGTATTCATTCAGCGACATTAATCATTTAAAGTTACTTTTCCAATTATTATTATGGATATTATTGAGTCGTTAAAGGAAGAGGCTAAGTATTTGCTTGAGGAAGGAGAAGGGGTTCATGATTGGGATCATACTCTTCGTGTTTATAATTTAGCTATGCATATTGGGCAGATTGAGTGTGCTGATTTGGAGGTTCTTGGGATTGCTGCTATTTTGCATGACATTGGCCGTCCGACCGAATCAAAGCTTCGGAGCTGTGAATCGTTAATCGTCGACCGTAAACCGTTGAACGTGGACCGTAAACCGAAAGACCCTTGTCATGCTGAGATTGGGGCTTTAATGGCGGAAGGGATTCTAACAGGATATGGACTTGGAAAGGAGACAATCGAAAAGATTAAAGGTTGCATTTTAAAACATCGATTTAGCAGGGGTCATACTCCGGAGACTAAAGAGGAAAAGATTCTTTATGATGCGGATAAGATTGATAATATTGGAGCAATTGGAATTCTACGGGCGGCTAATTATTCTGGAACTTACAATGGAAGAACTCATAATCCTGAAGTTCATCATGAAGATGTTCGGGCTTATTCTAGGGAAGACACAGCATATCAGCATTATCATATCAAGTTAAAGAAGATTAAGGATAAGTTGTTTACAGCTGAGGCAAAGAGGATTGCTGAAGGGCGGCATGATTTTATGAAGGATTTTTTTGATCGGGTTAATGCTGAGTGTCGTGGGGAAATTTAGATTTGGTAAATTTCTATATTAAATAGGTAAAAGTTGACTTAATTATTATTACACTCACGAAGATTTTTGCCCGTCTTCGACAGGGCTAAAATCATCTCCGTTGGGAATATTTAATTAGTGTCACAGGGGACCAAAGTCGCTTGCTGGAGATTATTACCAGCTTACTTTAATATTCCTAGTTAACTATTATATTTTGCACACTCAAAACATCTTCTCAATTTTGAATTATTTTTTGTCAAGATGCTGCTAAATCATTTCGCCGTGTACTTACTGTACACAAGAAATTATTTAGTAGTATATTGGTAAAAAAGAAACAAAATTATATGCCACGGACATCGAGTTCGTTATTAACAACCGCTACAACTTGAGATGCAAAGTATATATGGGGGCCGACAGTTACTGGTGTTAGAATTTTTCTTAGGTATTTTTCTTCTTTTTTTGGAAAGCCTTCATGGTCTCCTAAAAGGAAGGCACATTCATCAGGGATTTCTATGTCCCTTAGGGATTCTCCTTTTTTATCTAACATGAATATTTCTACATCTTTTGCCATTAGTTCGTCAATCACTCTCATTACTGATTTTTTTTCTACAAAGCATCCTGGGAAAACTTCTTTTTTTTCTCCGGGTTTGTATTTGTAAAGTAATTTTTTCATGATAGTTGCTACGTCTTTTTTTGAAATGGGGGTGTCGTCGTTTACTAGAATTTCTATGTGCTTTGGGGGATCGGGCATTCCGTTTAGGATCAGGTGAAATGTTACGTCTTTTCTGAAGTCGTGTGATAGAAACAATCCTTGTATTAAGGAGTGAATTGCGATGTCGATTCGTCCTGCTTTCATTAGATTCCCATCTGAGATTGCTTTTCCTGAAGTTGTTCCTGATGCTGAATAATAGATGAAGTGTTTCATAAAAGGGGAAAGAGTTATTGAGTTTTAAGGGTTTTGATTGAGCTGGAAGTTGGAGGTTGGAAGCTTAAAGTTAAAGGTTTAAATCTTTTGTAGTATCTCCGATAACTTTTTTAAAATTTACAATTAACTGTGTAGTTTAAAATAAAAAATCACTGGCAACCAGAATTGACAAATTAAATTATCCGTTCGCGTAATGCCATTCGCTTGGGTTTGTGGCTTGCCAAAAAAACTGCGGTATTTTTGTATCTGCGTGCAATAGTTTTTTAGACAATATACTAGTTTTAAGAAATGAATTTTATCGCTAGATAAATTATGTTAGTGTTTATATTGAAGACTTCTTTTATAGGTATTAGAGATACTGCTTTTGGGTTGGAGAATGGAGGATACGAAAATTGCTGGGCGAGTTAGAAATATTGCTAATTATCTTTTTGGGTATTTGTTATCTGGTTCAGAACCAACAACCCAATGACCTGGAACATAATTTCTTATCATTTCTGCCTTTTCTTTCCAATAATATTCTTCAGAGTTGAAGTGATTTTGTACTTCTTCAAACGCCTTATTAAGAGACTCTGCAATTTTTGATTCTTCTGGTGTCATTGGCTTTTCCCTAAACTTCTTAGCAGATTCATAAATACTATCTTTTCCAACTAAATTCTCAACTGACATAATAAACTCAAATATTAGAAGTTTCTATCCTTTTTCATTATTAACAACTGCCAATTATAGTCTTAATTGTTTTATTATTGTACTAACGAATCAAAGTCAAATTTTGTAATCTTATGAAAAGACTAAAATACTAACTAAGAAAATCAAATACAATAATAATAGTAAAATTCCTTCTCTTCTTGATATTTCATAGTTTGTTTTAATAAAAATTAAGACTGTTATTGTTGCGACGGCAAGGAAGGGAAATAGCATTAAGATGTTTTCTTTTATTGCTATTAGCGGATGTATTACAGCTGAAATTCCTAAGATTAAAAGCGTATTTGTTATGCAAGAACCTATAGAATTTCCTATGGCAACACTACCTATCTTTTTTGAAGAAGCGGAAATGGCAACTGAAAGTTCTGGCATAGTTGTTCCAATTGATATTATTACTCCTAAGATTAGGGGTGCGACATTAAAATAATTTGCAATAAATAATGCCTTGTTTAAAACCAATACTGCAGAGAAATAGACCATAGTTATACCAACTATCATAAAGAAATAATGCCTAAAGGAATTACCTCGTTTCTTTTTTGTATGATTATTATTCTTTGACAATCTCAGAAAGACACCTCTCTTTAGATAAGACAAATATCCAAATTTTACGAAATACTCAGCAAAGTCGGCAAAATTATACTGCTTCTTTATATCCTTTTTTGATTCTATGATAAAAACAGTATATGCTACATATAACAATAAAAATATAACTCCTTCAAGAAGTGATAATTTACCGTCTGACAATAATAATAAAAGTAACGACATTACAAATAACAAGAAATAGCCATCCCGCCTCAAGACATCTTTTTCAAGTTTAACTTTTGAGAAGATTGCAGTTATTCCTATTATTAGTGTTAAGTTTGCTATGTTTGCACCTATTATTGTTCCGAGGATTAACCCGCTTTGGCCCTTTAGGGAAGCTACTACTGATGATGTCAGTTCTGGTAAAGAAGTCCCAAGAGCCACAAGAGTTAGCCCTATGATGAACTCAGAAACTCCGAATCTCCTTGCAAGTTGAGACGAAGACCCTACAAAGATACCAGAACCTTTTATTAGAAATACTAGGCCTAAGATTAAAAGTATAATTGAAATAAGCAGCATCTAAAGAAAAGGGATTTCTTAATTAAAAATCTAGTGGCTAATCCTGGCTTAATGAATTGGCTGCAAAGTAAATTCGCTACGAGCGAACATGTTTCCTTCATTGATTACCTTGAATACTCCGATGAATTTGTTTTTTGAGAAGGCTACTACTTTATCGTCTTTTTTGTAGTCTAGGTATTTTCTTTCGGTTACTTCGTCTTTGTGGATTGGGGATCCGTGAAAAACTGCTCTTACGGCTTTTTCTTTTATTTCGATTACTGGGAATATTTTTGAGATTACTTCACCAGGGATTAACATTCTTCGCAGTGCTGTTGAGTTTCCGGTGTTGTGGTCTTCTACTGCTTTGTCGAATTCGTAGAGTGTATTTGAGGGATAGTAGGCATCATCTTCAAAGAATATTCCTGCATCTGTTCTTCTTAGTTCTAACATGTGGGCTTCACTCCCTAGTTTTTTCCCGAGATCTACGCAGAGTGTTCTGATGTATGTTCCACCTTGGCAAGCTACTTTGAATAGAACATCTTTGCCTTTCTTTTCCAGAATGTCAAATGAATAAATTGTTCTTGGTCTTAGTTGTCTTTTTACGGCTGATTTTACTGGAGGCATTTGGATAATTTCTCCGATGAAGTTTTCTTTGATTGCTTCTCTGATTTTTTCCATAGGGACTTCATCGTGCATTCTCATTATTCCAACATATGTTTTATCTTCTCCTAAAAAATATCCAGCGAGTTTACAAGCTCTGTTAATTCCAACGGGAATCACGCCTGTTACTGCGGGATCGAGTGTTCCAAAGTGTGAAGTTTTACTTGCCCTTAATCTTTTTTTTATGAATTCTGAATTTTGGAAGGAGGTTGGACCTCTGGACTTGTTAATGTTTATTATTGAAAATTCTAGAAGTTCCTTCATTGACTTCTTTGCTTTGATTTTTTCTAGGTCGATTTGCATAAATATAGTGGGAATGGGAGGTTTTTAAGAGTTTAGAGGGGAAGGTCTGTGAATTTTCATGTGGGAAATTGGGTAAAGGTGAGGACGGACTGATATATTTAGATAGTCGTTCGCGATGAGGTCTTATGTCCGGTGTAGAATTAAAAACTAATAGAATAAGGCAGATTGATATGTTGAATTATTCGTTCGCGCTGCGTGCAAAAAAAAAAGAGGGGGTCTTTAATTCTAAATAAGTCATTTTAATTTTTGCCTCTGATTTAACTCACTCCTCCAGAAATCTTTTGCTATAGCATCAATTGAGATTGGTCCAAAATAAAGGGAGTTATTTGCAATGTATTTTGACTGTTTTATATTTTTTAATTTCTCCAAGTTCTCTTGTAGCCTAGAATCATAAAAGCCTGAGATGTGCTCTTTTTTACCAAATTCAATCGTTCCTTTTGATAAATAATTTAACTTTAATAAATCAACTTTTGCTAAATATTCTTGAGCCGATGGAAAGCGAACATGCATATAAGGAATTCTCCTAACAACTGATTTAATTTGATTTTCACTAGTACAAGAATCTAGCTTTTCCTGATAGATGTGTTTTCCAAAATGATAGACCATTCCATCTTCCCCATCTATATAATCCAATTCTTTTATGAATGAAGGAATTTCTAAATTTCCTGTTAGTCCATACTTCATTCCTGAATCTGACAATCTCCGTTCTAAACTTTCTCCATGCAAGATGGTGTTTATTTTTGCCATTCCGTATGCCTCTGGAAGATCAATTATCATTTCTGAAATCAATTGAGGTACTAATATTTTATTTTTCATTTTAATTTTTGCCTCCCAAAAGCTATTAATTTTTTTGCATCACGAACAAATTCAGTTGAATTTCTTCCATAACGATTGATGATGGAAGTTTTCTCATCTTCTTCTAAAAAAGAAGGCAACTCATCTGGATTCATTTCTTTTTTTAATCCTAATTTAATTGAATAATCTAGAAAACTCCAAAAAGGATTTCCATAATTAACTTCTAGATTTGCAGCTTTTCCAATACTTTCTTTTGGCAATACATAAACGCCCCTATTTCTAGGACTATCTTCCTCTACCATTAAATTATCTCCAAGGGAGAGTCTTTTTTCCAAATTACTTAAAATTTCAGCTAAGTGAATTTTTGAATATTCTTTTCCATAAATTCCGATACATTTTGCACCATCTTTGGATAGATGTAAATTATCTTTTAGATTAAATTTATTTTTTAATGAATAGAACATTTTTCCTCCATTTTCAAATTTATACGAAAAACCACTATTGGATGTTAGCAATTGTTGACCACAATCTTTGCTTTTTCCCGCTATGTTTCTAAGTTGAAAAATATCCGCATAGAGCAGCAAAGGAAAATCATCTTTATTCATTGCTCTCATTCTTAAATTTGGCTGAAGATAATTCTTTTCTCCAACTAAATAGAAACCGTGAAAGTTTTTTTGTTCTGCGTTCATTTGCTCACAAAATTCGTTCTTTTCGTTATCTGTTTCAAGCTCCACTATCTTATCAATTAATTCGGCATTATGCCTAAATTTCTTATATATCTGTCCTGGTGTGAATTTTAATTCTTTCATGATAATCCTTAATTTTAGATAATTATATAGCTTTGTCGTAGTATAATTCCGACAGTTTTAAGTAGTTTTATTTACTATGTTTTTTATGGAAATAATAAATGGTCTTGAGAAATATGGGTTGAGTTATCGGGAGGCTATTGTGTATAAGGAACTTTTGGTATTGGGTTTAGCTACAGCTAGTGAGGTTTCAAAGAGGACAAAAATTCTTCGGCAAACGACTTATGAAATTATTGATAAACTTCTGGAAAAGGGCCTTATCTCTTTTGTTATTAAGAATCATGTTAAACATTTTGAGGCTACTGATCCTAAAAGGTTTAATGAGCTGCTCACGGAAAAGAAAGAGGCTATTGACAATGTGCTTTTTGAGATGGAGCAACTTCGGGCGGGACAGACAAAAAAACCTCTTGTTGAAACTTATGAGGGGATTGAGGGACTTAAGACTATTTATGGAAAAATGATTCGTGACAACCCTCGTGAACTTTTTGAAATTGGAAATACTGCGAGTTTTTCTGAAATTTTGAAATTATATTTTATTGAAAATTATATGCAAAAAAGGATACAAAATAAAACTAAGCTAAAATTAATTACTGACATTAGTGGTAAGGATTTATTTTCTACTAATAAAAAACAGTTTAGGGAAACTCGGTTTAGTAAGAAGCTGGATGGAGTTAAAACTGCCACATATCTTTATGAAGATGTTGTTATAATAATTACTTTTGATAATCAACCAATGGGTGTTTTAATTCAGAATCAATTAATTGCTGATACGCAAAAAATTCAGTTTGAAAGTTTATGGAACGAGAGTCGGAATTAAGTTTTAATATTGCTGAGCAGAGCTCAGTTATTAGGGCAGATTGGTATACTGAATTAGTCGTTCGCGTAATGCCATTCGCTTTGGGTATATGGCTTGCCAAAAAAGCTGCGGCATTTTTGTATCTGCGTGCATATAGGGTTAGAGATTAACAGAGTAGTTATAATAAATTTGAACAATTGAGAGTAATTAGAATAAGATATTGCCCCATATAATCTGGGGACTGAGAAGATTCACTCAGGTTCTCGCGCCCTCCTTGTGGTGGAGTTAGAGACCTGAATATCTAATGGTATTTACTTTGTGATAGTTTATTCTAGAAATTCGTTTTCGGCCTCTTCACGTTCGGAGGTTGGATATTCTTCAACTTTTTCGATTTTGATTTGTCCTATCATTTTTCTTACTAGGCTTGGGGCTAAGATTACTTTATTTTTATCTTCGTCTATGTAATATTTGTTTAAGGGAAGTGTGTCTGTAATATCTTTTATGTTTTCGCATCTAAAGTATACGTTTAGACCGTCTTCATTTCTTTTTGCGTATTTCATTTGTTTGTAATTCTTTAATCTGTTTTTGTATTGATGATTGTTCTTTAGGTCTGCTGTACACATATGAATTCTTAATTTGGGAAAGCTATTTTCTAATCTTTTTGCGAGGTCTCGGCCTGCTTCTATTGAGTCTGAGATTGTGTAACCATCTTCTGTTAGATCATAGTTTTTTCCCATGTGCTTTTCTGAATATTCTCCTGATTCTAATTCATTTAGGTTTAGGAATGATATTGTGTCTTGAACTGATTTTATTATTTGCCATATTTCTTCTTTTTTGTCTGGGAACATTGGGAGTTCAACACCTATTTGTTTTTTATTCCAGAATTTACTTGCTAGTTTTATTTTTGCAGCTTCTTCTTCTAGGTCTTTATCGAAGTCGGGGTGAAATCTTATTTCGTCAATGTAGTGAGAGAGCTTTTCTAGGGTTTCTTCTGTTACTAATTTTGTTGAGACGTAGATGTGAATATGAAATTTCCTTCCAAAGGTTTCTTTTAGTTTTTTTGCAAGAGCTAATGTTCTGTCTAATTTTAGTAAGGGATCTCCGCCTGTTAGGGAACATCCTTTTGCTCCTTGAGCTTTTATTTCTTCTGCGATTCCTGAGAAGTTTTTCACTTTTCTTTCGTTTGAATATGTCGAGTCTATGTCTTTTCTCATTTTTGAGAGTGGGCAGAACTTACAGCCTCTTGAACATAAGCCTGTTACGAATAAGACCATTTTTTGTCCTTTTACACAAAGTTTACAGCCTTGTGGCAGGGAATTTGTTTTGTATGAATTGTATTTTGTTTGTTTCATAAGAATGGAAGAAATTGGGGGTTTTTATGGGTTTTGGGGAAGAAAGGTAGCAAGTATTAGGCGAAGGCAAGGGCAAAATAATTACTGAGCTAAAGCTCAATTATTAAGGCTGTTGAGATAGTCACTCCGCTGAGGGCAAATATTGTTGTGGAGTAGAGACGTTTTATAGTACCAATGGCATGACCCGATAGGGGAAGCTGGGCCTCAGTTGAGATTTAATGGAGTAAATTATGCCCGCAGCGCAGCGGAGCATATTATGCCTTCTGTGGGTGGGAGTTTCATATCAGTGATAAGTACTAAAGCAACAAAAAGCTGAGATGAATTGTTTGGGAGGGGATAAAATGGTTTACCATTCACTTGTTTGTATGGGTGTCAAAAATTCAGACAGGCCAAATTGATTGAAAAACAATTTGACGAATTTTTGTATGGGAGTTATCAATCTGAATATCTAATTTGGTTAAGTCAAATTGAAAAATTGCGAGCTAAAGCTCGTTACTAAGACATTCAATTAGTCGCTCCGCTGGGGTCATAAATTGAAACTTAACTAACAAAGAAATTTTATATTAATTTAAAGTGAATGGCAAGAGTTCCATATTTTAATTCCTCTTTTTTTGAGTAATATTTATAGAATTCACTTACGAATTCATCTTTTGTTCCATACCAATCCCAATCTTTCAAATTTGTATTACCATACATTTCTGCGAATGTTTTTTGATTCTCAATGTTATCAACAACTACTTGAAGTTTTTCTTCTGAACCCCTTAAGACAAATTCTATTTCATCTCCAACTTTTAAGAGCTGTCTTTTTTCATCAAGAAGTCTTCCCTCTACTGTTTTTTTTCCAGATTTTATTTTTTTAAAAGGTAAATTGTTAAGATGCATAATATGCCTCATTTTAGAACTTCCCATCTAGCATTTCTTTTCTCTTTTCTTCTGGAAATTTCTCTATTGCATATCTTAATGTTGTTCTTGGTATTTTATCGTAATTTGTTTTTAGAAAATCTAACAAGACTTCTTTTCTTCTTTTACCTACTTCTCGTAACATCCAGCCTGTAGCTTTGTGTGTTAAATCGTGTTTGTCGGAGAGGAGGATTTCTGCAATTTTTAAAGTGTCTCCGAATTCGTTGTGTCTGATAAACTCGAAAGTTGAGATTATTGCTATTCTTTTTTCCCAGAGATTTGATGACTTTGCAAAGTCGTATAATAATTTTCTTTGCTTTTTCTTGTCGAGTAAAAATCTTCCTAAAATTTTATCGCATGTCGCGTCGACTAAATCCCAGTTGTTAAATCGTCTTATATTTTTTATGTAGAATTGTACTAGTTCTTCTGAAGGGGCTTCTCTGAATTTGTTTACTAGCATTACTCCTGCCAACATTCTGTATTCGTGAATGTCTGACTTCAGAAGTTTTTGAACATCTTGCATTGTTACTTCTGGATGTCTTTTTGCTATTTGCCTTAGGTCTGGCATTGATACTCCAATAAATCTATCTTCTTTAGCCGTGTATTCTTGTTTGAAGAATCTAATGTAGCCTTTTGCTTTTTCTTTTGTGGAGGCTCTTTGAATATCCTTTGTTAAGTGGTGAAGTGACATGTTAACAGAAACCTATTTGTGGTTTTAAGGTTTCTGTTTAAGTTCACAGTTGACAGTTGTCAGTTATCAGTTTTAAGGCAATGAGAAGGGGAGGGAGTAATGTTTGCTTAGAAAATATTATATAGTAATTGACTTTCTCTTCTTTATGATTGAATTTTTATCAACCCCATCTATTTTAATATTATTTGCATTTCTTACTGGAATATTTACAAAGTTGGCAGATTTAGCCATTGATGGAAAGAAAAAACATTTCTTTAGAGGAGCAGAATATATTTTTGGGCTATTATGGGGGTTGTTTGCTGTGCTCGTTGTTTTAGGTAATCTTTTGATTGCAGCTTTTTATTTAGGAATTTTACTTAGTTGGATTGCCAGATATAAACTAGATCATTATGGACATACTATAGCTGGAACTATTTTGTTTTTTGCTATTTACTGGGTGCACCCCTCAGAGACAATTCATTATATCATCATTGTGGGGACTTTTGTTCTATTTACCTTATTTGGATATATGGCAAGACACAAAATAATCAAAAATACTTGCTTTACTAAATACAATATACATTCTTTCATTTTTTTAGGAATATTAACTATTTTATATAAGGAAACTTGGATTATTATAATCGCTTCATTAGCAAATGTTTTAGGGTACCACGCCATTAAAAAATGGGGCAAAAAAAGGAAGATAGAAGAGAATTAATTAGTTATTCAAAAACTATATCTGGGAGAATGTTTTCTTTGATTGCCTCTGGTACTAAGAATATCTCATTTATTTCTATAGACTCTCCAAACCTTTCTCGGATATCAGTTAAAAATTCTCTGAGTTCTTTTGTGCCTCTTACTAAAAGCCCTAAATCTAAATCCCAATTGGGATTCCCTATATGTTTATAGAAATATTTGACACTCTTATGCTCTCTTAGAAATTTTTTCAATTTTGCGAAATCATATTCTGAAAATCTTATTTGTAGATTGTAAAATTCTACATTGATTTTTCTGTAATCTAGAGCAATTGTATATAGTTCTATTACTCCTGAATTTTCTAAGTTCTTTATCCTATACTTTATAGCATTTCCAGTTAATTTTAGTTTTCTTGACAACTCACTATATTCAATTCTTGAGTTAACTCTTAAAAGTTTTAATATTTCTAAATCTATTTTTGCAACATTTATTTCTTTTGATATTTTATCTTTTTCTTCAAATATTGAACCAAATACTTTTGCTGGGAAAAAGCCCCGCTCTGTTGGCATTGAATTAATCACATATTGCTTTACTTTATCCTTATACTGAAAAAATAATAAAGATAATACTTCTTCTAGATTCTTTCTTGATTTTACAATTATGTCAAATGCAAAATTCCATTTTCCAATTATTGGTCCGAGATAAGTTACATATTTGCTCTTTGCAACATGATTAATTAATTTCTTTTCTTCTGTATCTGAGATTCCTTTTAATTGAACACAGCATCCAAATCTTTCAAACCCTAATTTGGATTCATCTATTTCAGTGTAAAACTCTTTTATTATTCCTTGTTTTTGCAATTGTGAAATTCTGTAGGTTGCAACTTCTCTTGACACGCCGACTCTCTTTGCTAACTGATTTATTGGGATTCTTGAATTTTTTATTAATTCAACCAATACCTTCTCGTCTTTTTTGTCCATATCTACTATATTGATATATTGTTTTATATATTTTTCGATATAGTAAAAATAATAGTGATATGTTTTATAATTATTAAGTTTGTAGTTATGTTACAATGAAAACATTAAAGGAAAAGAAAAAATTAGAAATATTGTCCTATGTGCCATATTCATTTCTGAATAAAAATATTTATTCAAAATTGAAAAAAGAAATTCCAAATCATAATCACAGATCTAAATATGAGATGAGAAATTTTGTGTCTACTACCTTGACTACTGCCGCATTAGGTTTATATGGAATCGCGTCTATTGTAATGGGGACGCCTAACCTGACAAAGTGGGATGAAATAAGCGCAACAAGAGAACAAAAAATATATGTAGAAAGAAAAAACCTTGAAAAAGATATTTTGAATAAATCATATAATTATTTTGATTCTAATTTGGATGGGCAAATATCTAAAGCTGAATTCAAAGAAGGTGCCGATAAAATTGTTTTTGACAACTATAACAAAGATGATTTTTATGATATGTTAAACTCTGGATTAAAACTTAATCAAAAAGAGGGGAGGAAAAAATAAATTAAGATGGCAATATGCGGATTCAATGAAAAAATGCTGGAAGGACTCAGAAATCTTTTCGATGGAGCAATAGAGCATGGGATAATAGACCGAGCTAAGAAGAAAGGGATTTATATAGAGGAACAATTTCAAAATGAATTTCAGGAAATTTCTCAATGGCTTTTTTACTGTAAGAATATATCTGATGGACCCACACAGAAAATAATTGAAGGAATCGGATTACTTATAGTTGGAGTATTTGAAAAAGATTTACTTAAAGGAGCTTCCAAATACAAAGAGAATCATATTACTGGAACTAATCTACTTCGTGATTTAGATGATTACTTTTATGGGAACCTTAAAGGGGATAAAGAAAATATGCCCCAGCTATTTAATTGGGTAAATAAAAACTTAAAGAGGTATGAAAAATAAAATGCCACTGTGCGGATTTAATGAAAAAATGATTGAAGGACTTCGTGCTTTCACGGAAGGCCTGCTTGAGCATGGACTTAAATTTAGATGTGAAAAAAACGGAGAAACTATTGAACAGGGAATAAAAAGAGAAATTTCTGATATGACTCGCTTAACTTTGGAATTGGGTGGGATTGAGAACTCTTCTAAAAGATTGTTAACTGAAGGGATTGTTAAATATGCCCAAGGGTTTTATTTGACTGTTAGGAAGAAAGGGATTTTTAAGTATAAGGAAGATATTGACAAGATTATGGATTATTTTTTTAATATGGATTCTAAATATTATGGTGAACTTGAGGGTAAACCTGAAGATATGAAGGAGTTAGTTGAATTTTTGAATAAGGAAAAAATTTAAAATGCCACCTAGCGGATTTAGCTAGAAAGCAATCAATGGACTTTTAGTTTTTATCAGAGAATGCTATAGTGACTTACTTGATGAAATTGCAGCAGGACAAGATAAACATGGAAGAGAAGTGATTGAAGGAGAGGCTATTGAGAAAGAGTTGAAACAGATTGGAGAATATTTAGAGAAGTTTACTATCTAGAGCTGAGAATTGCTCGCTATCGCTCGAGATTAACAGGTTGAATTATTCGTCGCGCGGCGTGCAGGAATTGTGTTTAACATACAGAGTAGGTTGGATATAATCATTACTTAAGCTTTCCTTGTTAATTCTAAATGCCTCGAAATCGATGCATTTAAAATTACATTACTTTTTTATATGAAAAAACTTTCATTTATTTATGAACAAAAAAACGGCATTAAAACAATTGAAATTTCTAAAGTCAAAAGGGCGTGAGATGCGACTTGCTGCTGATGGTTGGGAAAATGAATGGCAGAGACTTGTAGCTATTTTATTGTCTGCTAGGACTCGGGACGAGGTTACTATTCTTGTTTGTGAGAAGATGTTTGATGAATATCCTACGGCTGAGAAATTTGTTAAATTGTCAATTGATGAGATTCGGGAACTTATTGGTTCTATTAATTTTTATAATAATAAATCTAAGATGTTGTTTGAGATGACAAAAGATATTGTTGATAAATTTGATGGGAAGGCTCCTCATAAAGTTGAGGACTTGATTATGCTTTCTGGGGTTGGTAGAAAAACTGCGAATGTTTTTTTGGCTGAGGATGGTGAGGCACATATTGGTGTTGATACTCATGTGAATTATATTTCTAATTATTTGGGGTGGGTGAAAAGCGATGATCCTGTGAAAGTTGAGAAACAATTAATGGAGTTGTTTCCTAAATCTAAATGGACTGAAGTGAATAATATTCTTGTGACTTTTGGGAAAACTTATACTTCTCGGAAGCAGAAAAATATGTGGTTGGATTGGGTTTTGGAGAATGTTAGGTAGGGCACTGTGAATCGTTGACTGTAAACAGCAGACTGTGAACCGCCGAGTCAGGAGACAAATTGATATTAGGGCAGTTAAATTATTCCTCGCAGTGCGTGCATCGTTTGTTGGAGGTTATTTCTCAATTGATATTCATTAGAACCAGGTATTGATCCTAACAATCTGGCTAAACCAAGCACCATTCACTTTGGTATAAGTGGAATTACCATTCGCATCCTGAATATGGGAAAATAAAATGTCTTGATTTCTACATTTTATTTAGGGTGCCAAAATTTCAGCCTGGTAAAATCAATTGGTAAACGATTTTACGAAATTTTGTATTAGCCATTCACTTTTGGAATATGGCGTGCCAAAATTTCAGGCAGGTAAAATCAATTGGTAAACGATTTTACGAAATTTTGTATTAGCCATTCACTTTTGGAATATGGCGTGCCAAAATTTCAGGCTAGTAAAATCGATTGGTAAACGATTTTACGAAATTTTGTATGAGGAGTTATTGATTAAATCACTAATTGATTTTATTCAGGATAGGAGGCAAATTGATATGTTAAATTATCCGCTTCGCTGGGGGTATCGTTTGCTGGAGATTATTTCATAATCGAACTTGACAAACAGAGAAGTTAATAAATTGAAAAATTGTTGGAAGAAAATGAGAAAGCTTGTTAATAGAGTAAATAAACTGAAAGGGACTGAGCTGAAAAATGTTATTGATAAACGAATGGAAGAGTTTGCTTATTTTCGGGAGAAGGGAAGCGATGAAGAGGTTTTTTTGGAGTTGTGCTTTTGTTTTATGACTGCAAATTTTCAGGCGGCTAAGAGTTGGGAGATACAAAGAGAGCTGGGGGCTAAGTGCTGGACGCTAGGGAAAAATGAACTTCAGCTGGAGCTGAAGAGAATGGGGCATCGGTTTTGGCCGCAGCGAGGGAGTCGGATTTTTGAAGCTCGATGGTTAAAAGATTCTATTAATTCTGAGCTGGGTAAATTTAGTAATGAGTTAGAAATGCGTGAGTGGATTGTTGCTAATTTGAAGGGGCTCGGGATGAAGGAGGCTTCGCATTTTTTGAGGAATGTTGGGTATAATGATGTTGCGATTATTGACAAACATATAATTAATATTTTAGTTGATGAGGGATTAATTGAAAGGCCTAAGACTTTGAGTCCTAAAAAATATATTGAGATTGAGAGAGTATTGAGAAAGTTGGGCTCTAAAGTTGGATTATCACTTGGAGAATTAGATCTTTATTTGTGGAGTGAACAGACTGGGAAAGTTTTGAAGTAGAGGCAAAGGCAGATTGATATTAAGGCAGTTGAGTTATCGACTCCGTCGGGGCCATAAAGGATTCTATTATGATTGCTCAATTGAGACTTAGTTGAACCAAGTATTGTCTACTATAATCTGGAGGAGTTATCGATCTAAATACTAAATTGAGTTAAGGAAAACCATTCGTGAATTAATCGCTGCGCTGCGGACATAAATTGTGCGTTTCTAACAGAGTAGCTTGATATATATTTGTAACATGTATTATATTTATGTAACACCTCAATAATTACTCTTCTGGCATGTAAGTTATCTTATAATTTTCTATTACTCTGAAATATCTAACTTCTCTTATTTCTGGGAATTTGCTTTTCAACTTGTCTATTGCTTGATAATATTGTTGAGTGTTTTCTATTTCTAGGTCAAATTCTAGGTCGTAGCCACCGATTGAGATTGCCCAGGAGATTGATTCTTGTAGCGACCTTATTGTTTCTGCGATTTCTTCATATTTTGAGTAGTCATTTAATTCCATTTCAACTGTGTAAAAATCTCTTCCTAACTTTGAAACGTCTAAATCTACTTTATATCCTAAAATAACTTTTTCATCTTCTAATTTTTTTAATTTTGACTTTATTGTTTTAATATCTAGAACTAATTTTTCACTTAATTCCACCAGGGACATTTTTCCGTGCTTTGAAATTAATCTTAATAGTTCTAATTCTTTTTTAGTTGCATAATATATGTCTTCTGAAAGATTGATTTGACGAGTTTCTTTTGAATTTGTTAGATATTTTCTTGAAAATTCTCTATAATAAATAATTGGGACTATCATTTTTTCTTTTATGTTTTTTCTGAATTTAATTGAAAATTCCGAATAAAAGTCGTGGAATTCTTTATTTGATTTTGCGAAGAATGCGAATGCAAAATCCCAATTACCATCTAATTTTGCAATCCACCAGGCTCGTTTTTCTTTTTTTAGATAATCTATCATTTCTTTTATTCCCGGATTTGAGAAGTCTGAGAATTTAAAATAAACTCTGAATAAATTATAGCCTAACCTATTCACATCTACGATTGCACGATAGCCCCTTATTAATTCCTTTTCTTCTAACTGTTTTATTCTGTAACCTACCGCGTCTTTACTAAGGCCTACTTTTTTTGCTATCTGAGAATTTGTTATTCTTGCATCCTTTTCTAGCTCGTGGAGTATTTTCTTATCTTTAATGTTTATGTTCATATTAAGACTATGTGGGAGTTATTATTTAAATCTTGTTACTTTGTGGTATTTATTATTGAAATGTTTAATATAATATTTTTTTGTTGCTACTATATGAAAGTTAATATAAATAAGAAGGCCAATGAAAGAGAAAATTACTTTAAAATTGCACACAAAATATCTACTCCTATACACAATTATATTATATCCAAAATAAAAAGCAAAAAGTTACCGAAAGAATTAGGAGAATTTCTTTTAGAACTACCAAAAAAGAGAAAGAATGGAATAATAATGAGAGCTACATTAACATATCTAATTTACAAAAACCTTGGAGGTGAAGGTAGTATTAAGTCTATTCTTCCAATACTTTCAATCTCAGAATTATCTAATTATTATGCTTACTTAGATAACTGGATTTTTGACAATAAAAACGAGTGCAACAAAGATATTGAATCAATAAAGAAAATAATCATTGCTTCTGAAATATTTAGAGAAATCTGCCAAGAATGTATTGAAGAGTCCGATATACCTATTCAGAAGAAGAGAGAGATTTCAATAAAACTTGCTCATAGTAGTCTCCAATCCTATACTGGGCAATTTAAAGATTTAAAACTAACAATTGATAAAATACAATTATTTAATTCTGATTCTGATTTTTTCAAGCACTACAAGAAAAAGTCAGAAGATTTAAGTGGATTCTTTTATGGACTAAGTTCTGAAATAGGCTCAATAATTATACCACAACCCAGAGAAGAATTCAAAAACAAATCAAGAAAATTGGGAAACATATTTGGAACAACCTTGCACATGAGTAATGATTTGGGAGATTTTAGCATTTTTACAGATAATAAAGAGTCTCTCAAATCATACAAAGATCAGTTAGCAGACTTATCAAATGAAAGACTCACACTACCAATATATCTAACAATTAAAAATGGCAATATAGATGAAAGTATGTCATTCCGAGAACTTATTAAAAATCCAGATTTATTATATCTAAAAATAAATGCCACAAAATCACTTATTTCATCTGGAAGCTTTCATAAAATAATGGATTTTTTAAATAAGGAAGAAAGAGATATTAAAAAATATCTTAATCAAAATTTTCCGGAGAATACATATCGGAAAATGCTAGAGGCATTAACAAGCATAATAACATCAAATAAATATTTAAAAAATTTAAAAGATATGGAGAAGGACTCTCAAATTAAATTAAGTAAAGGTGGGAAGAACCCAGTTAAGAAAAATTACTGACCTCTAGATGTTTTATCGTATGTCTTTTCTAGATTCTTAGTTTCTTCTGCAGTTTTTGGGGTAGTAGTTTTCTTTACAGTTTTAGCTTCAGTCTTTGCTTCTTTTTGAGCAACTTCTTTTACAGCTTCAGCCTTTTCTTTTTCTTCAACAACATCAGCTACACCGTCTTTATCTTTGTCAGCTTCTTTTGGAGCTTCTGCTTCTTTTGGAGCTTCTGCTTCTTCTTTATCTTTCTTTTTAGCGTCAAGATCTTCAGCTGCTGCTTTTCCAATCTTTGATTGTTTAGCTGAATTCTTTTGTTCTCTCGCTTGCTTGTAATGCAAGTTTGAAGGAAGGTCAACTGCGTAAACTCTTACGATGTCTCCCTCTTTTACTACCTTAACCTTAATCTTATTGATTGGATGCTTAATTCCTCTGTACCAAATAGCTTCATTAACGTATTTGTCTAATCTTACGTTATTTAAATCTCTGTCCGCAACTTTCATATGCCTTGCAACAAATTCTTTAATAACTTTAATTGCTTTTGGTGCCTTCTTGTATCTTACAACTGATCGACATTTTTCTCTTAATGGAATAACGTATTCTCTTTCATTTGCTGATGCTTTTGTTTTTTCTGCCATTTTATTTTAAAATTATCCGAAATGAGACTTTCTTCTCTTTCCTGGTTTAATATGTAATTTAGTTCTTCTCCAAGATCTTCTCTGATGAGTTGTTGCTGAAGGATGAATTCTTTTTCCGGGTCCAAACTTTTTTAGAACTACCCAAATAGGTGCCCACTTGGTTTGTCTTCCTTTCACAGTCAACTTTTCTTTTTTTCCTTTGTATTTTATTCCCATTTTAGTTAATTGATTCTAAGAATTCCTTTCCTTTTTTTGTTAATTGTCTTCCTGGCTTCTTATCTCTTACTCCTCTAATATCTTGAGCGAGTTCAGTAAGACCAGCTTTATCAGCTTGTTGCAGAATAGTTCTGATAATTTTTCCTGAAGCTTTAATGAATTTCTCTGGTTTCATTCCTCTATCTTTCTTTGAACCATATTTTGTTCGGAGTCTTTCAACACCAACTATTTTCATCTTGTAAATTTGCCTAAGAACTGAAGCTGATCTTTTGTACCAGAAGTCTGCGTCTTCAATTGGTCTTTCTTTTGAGGCACCTGACTTAACTAATAATGACCAAACTGGAGTCTCAAATTCTGGAATAGATTTTAGAGCTTCTGCTAATTTAAGGTTATATTCTTGTGCTTCAATTTCAAATATACTTGTCATTTTTATTTTAAGTTTAGCTCACTTTTTCAGTGATAGATTGGCTCAAGGCCATCAACTTGATATTAGAGGACAAATTGGGTTTATAAAGATTTCGCCGCGACAAAATCTTAGTTGTTAGGCATCAGTCGCTAGTTATTAGAAAATAATAAATTATTCTCTAGCTTTACGCCATTCCTTTCCTGGAGAAACGGCGTTTCTCCTTTGGCAAACCTCTTCCTTCTACATTGAAGCGTATTTCTCAAAAGATTTATTTTTTATTCCCTTTTGGGTGTAATACCCCGCAGCTTGCTGCGAAAACTTTAAGTTAAATTATCACCTCTTTTTTTAATTTAGACACCCCGCAGCTTGCTGCGATTGGGAGTTTCATTTGCACATAAAGCTTTATTTGAATTTAATGCTGTAAAAAATAAAGAGAAATAATTTACCTCAAGGGTGATTAATCACAGAAATGCCTATTCTCTAGCTTTACGCCATTTTTTAAGAGTTATTGTAAAACCTATACACCTTGCTGTGTAGTAGACTCCCATTTTTTCTAATAATTCGTTTGCATATTTCTTCACATCATCTTTTGACTCTCTTGCTGATGGTAGAACGGAGACTTTTACTGTTCTAACATCTGTAAAATATGTCTTTAATGTTTGAATAAATGTTGGTGTTATTCCGTTTTTTCCTAATTGTAATTCTTTGATTGCCATGATGAATAAAATGGGTTTTAGTTTATAATTGTGATGATTTGGGAGAAATAGCTGAATTTTGGGGCTCCAAATTAATATGTTAAGACAAAGGCAGTTCGCTATAACTCACTAAAATTAGTCGCGTCCCGCTGGGCCTGAATTGCTGGAGATTAGCAGAGTTTCAGGGCATTAAACACAGAAGGTTTGCTACAATGAATTAGATTATATCTTGCTTCTCGAATTCCATTAATTGACCTTTCTTTGCGGGGGTTGCCTCAAAGTTTATGATGTCGATTTTGCTTACCTTGATTATTTTTGCAGCTCTCACACCGAAGGTTCCGGTTTTCATTGATTTGGATTTATGAATATCTTTCCCTAAAAATCTATGTATCATTATGTCTTCTTGACCTTGCTTCCAATCTCTTGAATACCTTGCACACATTATTGCTGCTTCTTTTATGTCGCCATGTTTTGGAATGCCTTTAATGTTTAGGAAAGGTGAACCTGGAGCTTTTGTGTGAAAGACTTCTTCTTTTGGTTTAACTTGTGCTATTAACTCTTCGTTATTGGCGTCTGACCTTCCAGCTAAGAATAATGTACCTTGTTTTGAAATGTGAGTTCGCAAATTCATAGGATAGTTAGTAGTTTTTAGTATTTAGTTGTTAGGATTAAACTTAGTTATTCTAATAACCACTTCCAGACTGGTCTAATTATTATTTTTTCCCATCTATTATCAACTCATCTTCTTGATTATGTGTTAGACATAAGAGTTTTCACCGACAATGAACACTTTTATTCATTGGCAATGAAAACCTTTTGCCAAATAGAACTCTGTAAAAGTATATGGTCTTGCAATGATTTCTTTAGATTATAATTATTTGACCAGCCAGAATAAGCAGACCAACCTTGCCGAATATTACTAAACTTTCCTTCTGATATTTTTTCTTTATTGAAACGTTCTATTTTTTTCACAAATACTTCTAATATTTCTTTTTCTAAGTAATTTATAATAATAAAAATTTCTAAATCCACCAAAATCGACTCCTCTTGAAAGATTAATTATTTTAGATTTATCTGGATGGAGTTCTAATTTTAATTTATCTTCTAGAAAGTCGACTATTTCATTCAACCACTCTTTTAATTTATATTTTGAAGGATTAATCAAAATAAAATCGTCTACATATTTAATATAATATTTACATTCCAATTTGTGCTTTACAAAATAATCTAATTCATTTAGATAAATATTTGCGAAAAATTGAGATGTTAAATTTCCTAATGGCATTCCTTTTTCAAATGAAAAATTATATAATATTATTGATGTCAAATTTTGCTAAAAGTCTCGCTAACCACACGCTAGTGGAACAAAATCTCAGGCAGTAAAAAACCCTTGTGGACAACTTTACAGACAGTTAAAAACCCTTGGTAAAGTTTTCAATGCAAAGCCGTCGAGGGAAAGTTTTCAATGGAAAATTGTCTGGAGAAGGGCTATTCCGAAAGCCTGGTTATTATTATCATTCCAGTTGTTGCCATTGAGATTCAATTCGCCATTATTATTATCACCCAAGACAGACACGCCTTTAATAGCCAATTAATTGAAAGTAAATCACCATCTCTTCAATATTCATAATATTTCAACTACTAATTGTTAAGATTGTATTTTATGGACTCGTTTGAGCCTCTATTAATTGACTTGTAGTCCTATTCTATATTTCTTGGTCATGGAAATATAAAAATTCTCCAGGACAAAATACAAATGATAAACTCACTTATCAAAATTTCGAAAAAAAACCTATACTTCAAATGCCAGTGAGCAATCTAAACCTTTACCCCGAAAACCAGGCCATCAACCCAGGTATAGCCAATGAGGTTCAATTCGCCATAATTAATATCACCCAAGACAGATACACCTAATTCTGGCTCTGAAACAGAATCAAAATTCCATAGGTCAACGAATGGGTATAGTTTTGATATTTCTTCAAGTTTTGGTGAACTCTTATTATCTGAGAATTCTAAGGCTCTTGCCAAACCATTTGTTTTTGGATTAACTGCAAATTCTTTGGGAGATTGTTCCCCTTGCTTAAATGATTCATAGGGGGCATATACAAAATCCTTCACACCTTCCATTGTGTTGTTTGGAACTCTCCATATGCCCTTAATCTTTTTAGCTTTATTTAGATAGCCTTTAAGGATTTTTTCATCTACTATTGGTTTACCATCTTTATCTTTTGGAGGGTTCAAAAAAACTCCTTCTGAAGTTCTAACATTTCTTCCTAATTGTTGATATGAAGGTTTTAGAATATCATCTTTTACTACCGAATATGCTTCTCTTGTGACAGAGATTGATTCTGCTGTTGTTGGTTCTCTAAAAGTCATTCTCTCTCTTGTTTCTGGATGAGTATAATTCTTATTCATTTCTTGTACATTATTATTAAAAGTGTTTTGGCCAAAAGCAGGAGAGCTAACAATAAGCCTTTTTCCCTGATGTGGAATTGTTAACAAACCTCTGAATGGTAATTCTGATCGAGATTCTTTTATTATGTTATAATTTCCTTTCATATTATATCCTAGAATTTAAAGTTTATAAAAGTTTTCGGCTTGTTACTATTGTATAATTATAAAAATAGAATAAATCCACCTACAATAAAAGCTAATTGAAATAAGTTAACTACCAATGGAACTTCCCATTCGTATGCTTTCTTTGAGGGTTTTATTTTTCTAAGCAAAACTATTGCTAAATGTTCCAGGCCATAGATCCCTTTTTGTCTTAAAGTTAAGGACCCGTCTTTTTCTAATTTGCCGAAACTTTGGATTTTTAATTTTCCTCTTGCCTTCAGTATCATTTCAATTATGTATGGGATGAAAAAGAAAACTGCAATTTTCTCTATATTGCCGAGAATAACGACTGCTGCGATTAAGGCTCCAGTTGAATAGGTCATCACATCTCCAGGGAATGTTTTTGCTGGGTATTTATTGAAGAACCAGAATCCCAGAAGAGCTGCAACAAATGACATGCCTATTAATGCTAACCATAAATTACCTTGAGTAACATTTACTATTGAGAGTGCAGTTAGGAGAAGCATTCCTTGACTTGCTTCTAATCCATTGAAACCTGCTAAAAAATTAAAAGTTGTTGTTACGCCGACTACTGCAAATGGTATTAAAAGAAGGGGGTATAGTAATCCAAAGTCGACTCCCATAACAACTGACTCACCTGCATTAATAACCATTAATGGGATTGCAATAAAAATCATCATTAAAATTCTTGTTTTCTTCTCTAGTCCACCACTTTTCCATCCAAATAAATCATCTACTAATCCAACTGCTGCAGCTAAAACAACTGTAGTTAACAAGGCAAAGATTTCAACTAGATTCGTTTCTGCTTTAAATAAAAATGTCTTTACCCCTATATATAAAAAAACTGCAGTAATAAATCCGACTAGTACAGCGACTCCTCCGGAGCCAGCAACATTCTTTGGTGTCCTGATCTTATGCATGTCTTCCCAAACCCATCTCATTTTCTTCGCTTTTCTAATCCATTTGGGAAGAACCCATAAAGTTAAAATAAAAGAGATTAAGACAATTGGAACAAACAAGGCTCCCAAAAACATTAGATTACTTAATATCATAATAAATAGAGGGAATTTCTGCTTTTAAATTTTGATATAATGGAATGCTAACCACAGACTACAGACTGCAGACTGCCAATAATAAGAATATCAAAAAAAACTTAATGCAACAGTGGAGTTAGATACACTTCCATTACTGCAGCTACTACAAGAATTATTAGCGATAGGAATAATAATAGAATTGTATTTTCTAGGACGTGGTAGAATTTTTTATCTTTAACTCCGTTTCTTAAGAAGCCTGCCCCAAGGATTCCTCCTGCTAAAGCTGCGACAAAGTAAGCTGCAATTTCAGGAATACCGTGAATCATATACCTCACAAGCCCAAGAGGGATGCCCGACAACTTATAATTTGTAAATATCCCAATAGCAGATGCAATAACTGTTGCATTCCATGCCAGAACGAAGATAGCTCCCGCGCCAAATATCAAAGAAAAGATTATGGTGAATATCATTACGTAAATATTATTTTCTAAGATTGAAATGAATCGCCCCGCGTTTGTTGCTCCGCCTGTTGGAGAAAGTGCAGAGCCTATTGAATATTGATCGACACAACCTGCAATATTTCTGGGACTATTAATCAGACAGTAAGTTTCTATTTGAGCATTAAGCATTGTTGAATCAGCCAGGACAATATACCAGAATGAAAAGGCGATTACGAATCCAAGGAACAACCAAACAAAAGACCAGATGGCATCTTTGTGGACTCTCCAGACATCTCTAATTCCTTCGATTCTTTCATCTTCTACTTCATCTTGTTTAATCATAAAATAAATGAAAGGCAATGTAAACATTACACAAAATGTTACGACTAGAATTCCTGAATATTTACTAAGGACTGGATCTGAACCAAAAAACAGCTTAACTAACAACAATGATAACGATGCATACAAAAGACCAATAAAAAACATTTTCCATGGACCTTTCGCCAACCTCTTTGGATTTACTAATGACTCTAACATACAACCAAAAGAACGTTATATCTTTTAAATGTTCTTTTGAACGGGCTGGAGGCTGGAGCTGGAAGAACTAATATAACATAAAGGCAGAATACAGATTAATATATTGAATTATCCATCGCGTTGCGTGCATAAAGTGTTTGTAATAGACAGAGTAGTTGTAAATGGTAGTTAAGATCTCTCAGAAGAGATGGTGAATAAAGACTAAATATTTAAACGAGAAATTATTGATAAAAATATGAAGAGTGTGGATAAAAGAAGTGAGTTTAATCAGATTTGTAAGGATATTAAAGATATTAAAATTCAGGGAGCAAGGAATATTGCAAAGCAAGCTCTTTATGCATATGAATTATTTCCTACGATTGCTTCTATGAGAAAATTGAAGAGTTTACGGCCTACTGAGCCAATGCTAATGAATGTTTTGCATAGAGCTGAAGAGGGTGAAGGCTATAAGGAATTATTAACACATTTTGATTCTGCTCAAAAAAAAATGAATGAGGCTGTTTATGAAAAAATTGAAACTGGCGACGTTGTTATGACTATTTGTCATTCTACAAATGTTGTTAATGCTTTAATTTATGCCCACAAGAAAGGAAAAAGATTTCAGGTCTATAATTTAGAAACAAGACCATTGTTTCAGGGGCGTAAAACAGCAAAAGAATTATCTAATGCCGGACTTGATGTTACAACGTTTGTTGATTCTGCAATGGGTGTTGCGATATCTAAGGAACAGGGGACAAAGCATGTTGCTACAGTTATGGTTGGCGCTGATGCTTTAATGAAAGAGGGTGTTGCTAATAAGATTGGAAGTGAAGTCCTTGCTCAAATTGCTAAGAATGAAAAGGTTCCGTTTTATGTTATCGCTGATTCCTGGAAATATTCCCCTTCTAAAGTAAAATTGGAGATGAGAGACTTTCATGAAGTTTGGGCAAATATGCCGCAGAATCATCATATTAAAGTTGGCAATCCTGCATTTGAATTGATCAAGAAGAAATGGATTTCTGGAATTTTTACTGAGCTTGGATTTATGAGATATAAGACTTTTTTGAAAGCTGTTAGTAAGAGGTAGGGAGTTGTTGACCGTAGACTGTAAATTGGTTAAGGCAGATTGCGAGCTAAAGCTCGTTATTAGGGCAAGTTAAATTATCGACTCACGGGTAGACCCTTGTGTTAGAACCTAATACTTAGGCCGTCGGGGGCATTGGTTGTGCGCTATATTAAGAGTTTCTAAAAGATTTTATTAAGCCAATAAATAAATTTTTGAAAAATATTACAATATAATCTTTAGAAGTACAAATGGATTAAGTTAATGCTACTTCTCTGAGCTCTTCGATTTTATTTAATCTTTCCCAGGTAAAGAAATGACCTTCTGGTTTTTGACCGAAGTGGCCGCCGAAGGATGTTTTTTTGTAGATTGGGTTTTTTAGATTAAGTGCTTCATTAATTCTCTTTGGTGTTAGGTTGAATACTTTTTTTACGGCTTGTTCTATTTTTTCTTCTGGAACTTTGTTTGTGTTGAATGTTTCGATGTGGATACTTGTTGGTTCTGGATATCCGATTGCATATGATAGTTGAATTTCACATTTATCTGCAAGGCCAGCTGCTACGATGTTTTTTGCTACCCAACGTGCTGCGTATGCTGCTGAACGATCTACTTTTGAGGAATCTTTTCCTGAAAATGCTCCGCCTCCGTGTCGACCATAACCGCCGTAGGTATCAACGATTATTTTCCTTCCTGTTAGTCCGGTATCTCCATTTGGCCCTCCGACAACGAATCGGCCTGTTGGGTTAATTAGAATTTTTGTTCTTTCTGTTAACAGGTTTCCACAAACTGGTTTGATTATTTTTTCTAAGGTTTCTTTTCTAACTTGCTCTAAAGAAACATTTTCTGCGTGATGAGTTGAAAAGACAATCGTGTCTAACTCTTTTGCCTTATTGTTTTCGCCATAAAGAACTGTTACTTGACTTTTGCAATCTGGCTTTAGGTAGCTTAAAACTTTTTGTTCTCTTAGCTCCCTTGCCTTTTCTACAATTTTGTGGGACAAGCTAATTGCTAACGGCATATAGGAGGCTGTTTCGTTTGTTGCGTACCCGAACATTATACCTTGATCACCAGCACCTTGCTCTTTATACAAGCCAGCTCCCTCTGAGACTCCTTGAGAGATATCTGGTGATTGTGAGTGGATTAAAACTTCAATGTCGGCATTTACATAATCGAAACCTGGAACTGCCTTATCATAGCCGATTTCTTTTATTGTTTCTCTTACGATTGCTTCATAATTTACATCTGCTTTTGTTGTTACTTCCCCTGAGACCACAACTTTTTGTGTTGTGACCAAGGTTTCTACTGCGACACGGGAATCTTTGTCATATGACAAACAGGCATCTAAAATTGCATCACTAATTCTGTCACAAACTTTATCGGGATGTCCAATTCCTACTGACTCTGATGTAAAGTAATATTCTTTTGCCATACCTTGTTTAGAGGAAGTTTATTTATAATAATTATTGACAAAAATATTCCTATAAGAATATTTATATAACTGAATGCGTTTTCTTATCTATGTTTCCGGAACTTTCACTTATACGAAAAAAAAGAATTATTGCTGGAATTACTCAAAAGCAACTAGCTGGACTTTCGGGGGTTTCTCAATCGATGATTGCGAAGACTGAATCGAAAAAAATTGAACCGTCATATTCTGTTGTTCGGAAGCTATTTGGATCACTCGAAGGATTAAAACAAAAAGAAGATGTGCGAAAATGTGAAGATGTTATGTCTGACAAGATTTTACTTATTGATTCTCAGAAGAAGGTTAGGGAAGCGTCAAAGATTATGCATAAGCATGGAATTTCTCAAATTCCTGTTGTGACGGTAAAGGAAATCGTTGGAGTAATTGGAGAGAATACTATTCTTTCAATGTTGGCAAAAGATATTGATTATGATTTATTGTGCAAGATGAAAATCTCAGATATTATGGACGTGCCACTTCCTATGATAAACAAGGAGTTTTCTGTAAAAAATATCATTCCCATCATCAAAGAATCTGAAGCGATTATTGTGATGAACAAGGGAAAGCCCGTGGGAATTATTACGAAGAGTGACCTCATATAGTTATTAGTTGTTAGTCTTTAGTTATTAGTGAAGGCGGATTGCTTCGCGGCGCGAAGTTATTAGGGCAGTTGAATTATCGACTCCGTCGGGGGCAAATATTAATTGAGATGATAGAGGTTAAAATCAAACTACTTCATCCAACCTATAAATTTGGACAAATGTTCCAATAGAACGATCAAATGTTTTATCTGTTGGCCAAATCTTTAATTCTTCAAGTAAAGTGAATCCAGATTCTAACAATTGATTATCAGCAAATTCTTTTGAAACTTTAAATTCAAAATCTGAACTTGTAGAGGTTTGCCTTAAAAAAAGTTCTAAATCTTTAGACATAACATCTTTTGGGATTTCGTCTATTAATTTAGTATAATATTCTAATTCTAACTCTTTAGAGGAGAAAAATATTTCTGTAAAAATCAAAATTCCCCTATTTGCTAAAGATTCCTTAATCTTTTTCAAAAATAATACCTTTTGGTTATCTGGTAAATGATGATATGCAAAAATTGAAAAAACTATCTTTGATTCCTTCGACGGACAGTAATCCAATATGTTTTTATTAAAGATATTAACTTTATCAGAATTTATTTGTGAATCCCTCGCAACTTCTAAAAATTTAGAATTTATATCAATCAAATTGACTTTTTTTATTTTGGAATCACTAGCATACTTATTAGAATTCATACCAGTCCCACAACAAAAATCACTAACAACCACGTTGCCTTTTGGAGGGATATATTTTCTGGCTAACTCAATTGATTTAATAATTGCAGAATTGTAATCTGGTCTTAAAACTTGAAATTTCTCATAATCATTAGCAGACTCATAAATCTCAATATCGACCATATATAATAGAGATTAAAACTAATTAAATATCTTTTTATTTTACCACTAAGCTGCTTTAGATTGCATGTATTCTTGATATTCTCGCATTGTTTCAGTAATTTCTTGGTTGATTTTTTCTAATTCGTCTTCGATTTGGGTTTGAGCGCCTTTCATTTTTTCTGATTGGGTTGCGATTAATTTTTTTGTATCTGGGATTGATTTTTCTATAAAAGTACCTTCTCCTATTTCAACTACTAACTGTTCTGATAATAATTTTGCTTTTACTAGAATTCCTCTACCGATTGGGGCTAAAATTTCTTCTCCTTCTTTCCCTATTAAATCATCTAGGCCACTTGAAATCGTTACCATATCGATAGTTGCTTGTTCAACTGCTTTTAGTTGCTCTTGAAGCTGTCTAATTTGACCTTCATATGCTTGAAATTTTTGGTTTAAATCTTGCTCGTTCATACAAAGATTAAAGAAAATTGCTTTTTAAGAGTTTCTTTAATTTTTGAGTTATTAGTTATCAGTTATCAGCTGTTAGACAAGACAAAAAGAATATAAGGAAAAAGATAAAACACTAAAATTGTGGAGGATAAATCTTACACTACATCGAATCTTTTCTTTATAATTGTTGAGAATATCATGAAGAATATCATATAGAACCAGAACCATCCTAGAAATCCGAAGAATTTAGGGCTGCCCATTGCTGTGAAGAAGTCTTGGAACCATCTAAAAAATAAGATAAACGGGATACCTGTATAAACGATTGTTCTCATTCCCAACTTCATTTGTTTTGGCATTAGACCCATCATTTCTTTTTGGATTTCCATTGCTTTTTTTGGATTATCTTTATGCTCTTTTGATTTCGCCTGAAGGTCTTTCTGTAAAGCTTTGATTTTCTTTAATTCAGCCTGATCTGTTGTATACTTTTGAACAAATGTCATAATTATTGATAATATAAATAGAATAATCAACATTCCAATTTCCATATGCCAATCTAAAAGAGCTCCGAGAGTTGGACTAAAAACCGCGTCAACTCCTCCGCTTAACCAAGTCCATTTGTCCCAGTTATATGCGATAATCATTGTAACCACCATAAAAACTGCTACAAGTCTAAAATTACCCTCTTTATTTTTTGTCATATTATTATTGCCCACCCATGAATTTTTTCATTGCTGGATTCATATCGGTCATGTGTTGCTGGGCAATAGATTGGTAGAATTGGAACATGATCATAATTACTAATAGGATTGCTGTACCTGAAACTAATGCACCCAATAGATTTGTAAACGCTGCTAGGAAACCAATTGCAAGTCCACCCATTACTGTTAATGGCATAATGTATCTATCTAAGATTGACTCTAAGATTCTAATATCTTGTCTGAATCCTGCTACTTGTAATCCTGAATCAGCAATCTTCTTTGCTTGAGCTCTTGCATCCATACCTGAGGACTTAACCCAGAAGATACTAAAAACCATACACAATGCTCCGTAAAGAATTAAGTGGATTACTGCTTGAATAGCGTGAATTGGTAATAATCCACCTTTAATTGCAAGGTCTAAAATATTTGTTGATTGCAACCATAAGGATAAACCCGAAACAGCTTGACCATCTACGAAGTGCCCTAAGAATGTTGAATGCCCTAACCAGTTTTCGATCAAACCTCCGAATAATTGAATATTTGCTATTAATGCAGCCGCCAAAATTACTGGAATAACTGAAGCATAGAAAAATGCTAATGGCCACTTCACACCATAACCTCTAATTTTTCCATAAGATAATGGAATTTCAACCTTTAATGATTGAGCCCAAACAACTGCTAGGAAAACCAATACTGTCACTATAAGTACGGATAATGCTGTTACTAAAGTTGTAGCGTCTCTTGTAACGATTGATTGAATAATTGACAAAACTTTACCTGCACAAGGTGTTCCTGAGAAGTCAGCTAAGCAGTTTACTCCTTGCTGATCCATGAATTGGAAGGCACTTGTGAATAATCTCCAGGATACACCTGCAGCAATAAATAGACTTACACCTGAACCAAAGCCCCACTTCTCGGATAACTCATTCATGAAGTATATTGCTAGACCACCTAATATTAATTGAATAATTAAAATTCCTGCGAAACCTTCCATTGGTTGAAGTCCATTCATGAAGACGTAAACCATTGCTTCGAAGACGATAAAGAATAATACTAATAATTTCTGTAATCCTTGGAAGAATTTTTTACCTTCAACAGTTGATGTATCAATTTTAATAATCTCTGCACCGGCTAAAAGTTGTAGGATAATTGATGCCATTACGATTGGACCAATACCTAATGAGATAATTGAACCAAAATCTGTACCCATAATAATAGCTAAATATTCGAATCTTTCTAAGGCGTTTCTTGTTAGGCCGTATAATGGGATGTTTGCCATAACAAAAAATGAAGTTAGAACAATTAGAGTCCACTTAAGTTTTGCATTAAAATTAAGTTTTTTGTCATCTGGACGAGTTACTTCCGGAATCCATGCGAAAATTTGTTTTAATCCCATATGGAATAAAGAGAAAATTAGTTTTTAAAGATGTCTATTAATGAATGGTCTTTTGCAGTTGTTAGTCGTTAGTTGTTAGTCGTTAGCAGAAAAAAAAAGCTGTAGTGCTGAACAATGAGAGCCGTAGGAATGGGAGGAAAATTATTATGTGATGGAAGAAAATCTTGCACACGGATTTTAGGGATTTATGAGATTAAGTAAGGAGATATCTATTTATAATAATGAAATAAAAGTTTACGCATCCATGGTGTTTCGGACACACCAGTATAGTACAAACTTGTCATATTAAGGCAATTTAATTAGATAATATTGGCTTCGCCATTTTGGGGTTGGTTCATGAGAACAAAGAAGTTAATATCCGCGATTAAGGTAATTGTTGCAAAAATGTGGGCGAAAAACATATAATCCATTGAATATTTATATGACAATGAAAAAGAATATTAAAAGATTGAACATCAATCTAGATACTTCAATTAAAATATCGAAACAACTAGGGAAAATAATTCTAAAAAAATACAAAGCGGATATTGTAGTAACAATTCCAGAAGGTGGAATATTACCTGCAAATGAAATCTCGAAGATATTAAAAATACCATTTTTTAAAATTGATGTAAAAAGAAAAATAAATTTTAAACATATTTATCAGATGATCCCTAAAAAACTCCATTTCATAGTTAGACCTATTCACAGAATTGCTTTCAGAATTCGAACACCAGAGCTTATGAATACACTTAACTTTAATTGTAGAAATAAAAAAATACTAATTATAGACGATGCGACTGAGACTGGAAAGACACTAAAAGTTACAAAAAATATTCTGAAAAAAATGGGCTCAAAGGAAATAAAAGTAGCCACTCTAAGTTATCTAAACGGAGAGAAGCCTGACTTTTTTATTAATAGAAATCTCCTGAAATTTCCTTGGTCCAAAGATTCTTTAGATTATAAAAAGTTTTTAACATATTGCAACAATATAAATAAATTGTAATAAAATTAAACTAAATATTAAGAAATTACTTCTTTTTCTTTGAAGCTTTTTTCTTTGAGCCTGCTTTTTCTGCTGCTTTTGCTGCGTGTTTTGGATTAACAACTACTGGTGTAACAATAGCTTTCCTTTCTTTAACAATCACAGAACCACCTGCAGTTTCTACTTTTTCGATAGCTGTTTTTGAAGCTTCATAACAAGTTATTACTAACTTTTCTGTAACGTCTCCGCTTCCTAGAATCTTATATTTTGGAAGGACGATTGCATATCCGTCTTTTGTTTTCTTTGCAAACTTTGGAAGATTTGATGAAAGTTCGCCAACGTTAATTCTTTGCCCAATATCTCGAACTGTCTTCTTTGATGTTATACCTTGCTTACCGAAGTATCCATGCCCATACATTTTTTGCACTAAAGTTTTTTTACTGTCACAACGTTTACCAGTTCCTGCCATTCCAACGCCACCTTTGTGACCAGAACCTCGCTTATTTTTTCTAGCTCCAGTACCAGTTGTACCCATGTTTTTTCCATGGTTTCTTGATGATTTTCTTCTCTTAATTGCTTTCATTTTATAGCATCCTCTCAATCAAATTTTCAATTTCTTTGTTTTCACCAAGAACACCTTGTGGATAATGGAATTTTGTTTTAACTCCGCCCCTTGGGGGGTGTAATCTAAAGAATGGTTTTAAGTTTCCTTCAACATCCTTTTGCCCTCTAGCATCAACTAATTTTTTGTAAATATCTTTTGATATTTCACCAAAGGAGATAAAATCCCTCATCTTTTTGATCATTCCCATTTGGGCATCATTTGGATTATCAATAACTACACAAATATATTTTCTTCTAAGTCTTAATCTTGATAGAGTTTCCTTCACATCTTGATTTAATCCTACCTGTCCTTTAATCCTTATTGCTGCAATCATTTTCTGTTTGTCTCCCTTAATGCTTCAATACAAGCCTTTACTGTGTTGAATGTTGTTCTTGTTTTACCTGAAACCCTTGAATAAACATCTTTAACTCCGGCCATTCTTAATACCTTCTTTAATTCATTTGCGCAAACTAAGCCTGTACCTTGAGGTGCAGGAGTTAATCTCACTCCGACACTTCCTGATTTACCGTTAACTTCAAACGGAACTGTATGATTTTCAGGACAGTTACAATCGAATGCTGCACATCCTCTTGTTACTTTCATTATATTTAATTTTGATTTTCTAGTTGCTTTATCTCTTGCTGGAAGTGTTTCTCTAGCTCTACCCTTACCAATTCCAATATGTCCATCTTCGTCACCACACACAGCCATTGCTGAAAAAGTTAAGACCCCACCTTCTTTAGTAATTCTTTGAGTTTGTCTCCATGCTCTTCTCTTTCCACCACCGAATTTACCTTTAGCTTGGCCCTGAGCAATTAAATCGATTTTTAATGTAAGTAATTTATCTACAATTTGTGGTTCCAAAATACATTTGTTACCATCAAGAATTTCATCAATATTCTTGATTTTCCCAGACTTAACATCTAAACCTAATTTTGTTTTTGGTGTCCAAGCTGCCATTATTTCTTCTGTTGTAGGTTCTCCTCTACGAGCATATTTCTTTGGCTTCCCTGATTCTTTTGCGGCTGTTTCTTTTTCGACTATTTCTTTAACAGCTTCTTCCTTTGCTTCAGCCTCAACTGCTACTTCTTTTTCAGTTTCTTCTTTAATCATTTCTGTTGAAACTTCTTCTGGACTTTGAGCTTTCTCTTGTGCTACTTCTTCTGAAAGAGTACCATGAGCTTCTGCTGTTTTTTTAATTTCTTTGTTTTTTTCTGTCATTTTATAATTTGTCTATTTTTGTTTTGATTTCACTAAATTTACTCGAAAAATCGTTTTTTAAACTCTTCCCTTCGATTCTTTCTTGTTCTGGGAAAGCTTCTTCTGAACATGAAATTTCAAGACCACCGTCGATTGCACCTTTCAAGAAAGCAAAAAGCTTTGTTTTGTGTAAAGTTCTTTGCATACCGAAGTCAACAATTGGTTGTTCCAAATTTTCTTTCAAAATTTTCTTTGCTGTTAAATATCCTGTTAGGTAAGAAGCAGTGATTGATTTTAGACTACCCTTGAATTCTTCAGGCCAACCATATTTCAATAGAGCTTTTGAAGTTAATCCAAATATCATTGAATCTTGAGCTTCAAAACTGTTTACATATTGTACGATAACATAAGAGTTTGTCTTTCTAAAAACTAATCTTGGTCTATCGCTCTTCAATAATTTTACTCTTGAAGTATAATTAGTCTTCTTTTCCATTCTTCTTCTTCTTTGCATTTTTTTCATTTTCATTTTCTTAATCCTTCGATATATAACCTTAAATTTGCTTTACTTTTATATACTCTATTTCTAATTTTTTTTCTGATTTCAGTTGATTCTTCAGTAGTTAATTTTCCTTGTTTCTTTAATTCTGAAACGTAGAATCTTAGCTTCCTTGTCATAATAACATATTCCTGTTTTCTTTTATTAACCTTTACTTTAACTTTTCCGACTCCTCGTCTATTTTTTCTTGAAACATTAGTTTTTCTTCCTTTAACTTGTTTTACTTGAATTGCTCCAGACTTAACTAAGTCTCTAACATCTTGCTTTGTGATTGCTTCTCTAACTTCTGCTAGTCTTTCAACTACAAATGTTATCCTTCCTTTACCAACACCTAAAGTGTTTGCAGCTAATTGTTTTTTTATTACTAAGTTCATTTTTTAATTTCTTCCTTCTTTGATTTCTTTAAAAAAGATTCAACATTCAAGTTCTTAAAAGTTAAACCTAAGTCTTTTGCTTTTTTTACAACTTCTAGTTGTTTCCTTTTTCCTATTTTTCCTAAAATAAGAACATTATCTTTTGTTGCTTTTTCCAATTCAACAATATTATAAATTGATATTGGAGCCACTTTAGTCTTTGTACCGAATCCGATTGAAACAACTGCTTGATAGCCCTTCCGCTTCTCTCGCATTTTATTATCTCTACCAGTTGGTTTTCTCCATTTGGCTTTCTTTCCTCGTCCGTTTCCGAACTTTGAATATCTTGCGCAATCTCTTCGTAAAAATGTTACCATGTTTAAATCTCCTTTCCTGCTTTTTTAATTATGTAAATTCCGTCTTGAAATATTCTTTTATCTCTTCCTCTAATCTTTGTTGCAAATTCAAAGTTAGCGGCTGTTTGACCTGCAAGTTCCTTACTTACTGATGTTACTGTAATCATCTCTTTATCAATTTTAATTTCTGAACCTTCAACAACTTGGCAAGTTCTATTAATTTTTTCTCCTAAAAAGTTTTTAACAGTGATAGTCGAACCTTCTTGCTTAACAGTCATTGGAAAATGCCCTGAACAAATCTTTAGTTCATATACGAATTTCTCTTGAACACCTTTAATCATATTGTTAATATGCGCAGTAATTGTATTCATCATTTTCTTCTCAGTCTTTGTTGCAGTATCGCTTCCAATTTTTAGAGTCTTTCCTACTAATGAAACTTCTAATCTTCCAAGGTTAAATGTTCTAACATTTTCTCCTTCATTGCCTTTTACGGAAATAGTATCTGCTTCTAAAGCTAAAGTTACATCTGCAGGCACTTCAATTGTACTCCAAATTGATTTTCTCATTTTAATAGAAGTACGCTAGTACGCAACCTCCAATTTTTTCTTCAGCAGCTTCTTCGTGAGTTAATAATCCCTTATTTGTTGAAAGTATCATAGTTCCTAAATTTCTTGCTGGCAAGTATCTTCTTCTATACTTTTCAATCTGATCTTTATTACAAGTATACCTTGGCTTAACGGATTTACAATCTACTAAGTCTCCCAATGTAATTTCTAAAGATTTTTCTTTACTGTCAATCTTGTATTTCTTAACAGCTCCCTTTTGCTTCATAATCTTTAATACTTCGATTAGCAAGTTTGAAATAATCTTTACTTTGATTACATCTCTCTTCGCCTTTTTGGCGTTTCTCATCATGTTTAGTGCATCTGCAACTATATCGTGTGACATTTTATTTTTTCTCCTATTTATGAATATTTTTGAAAACCAATTTCTGTAGCCATTTCTCTAAAGCAGTGTCTACAGAGTCCAATTCCGTATGATGAAATGTGAGCTCCAAATCGCCCACACTTTTCACATTTCTTAGCCGCGACACCCATTGTCCGCTCTTTTGGCTTACAATGCTTTATGAACTTCGCTTTTACAGCTGGTTTTGCATTTAATTGATTAAAGTAATTTTTCCAATCGCTAGCTGTCATTTTATATGAATCGGGTTTGGAACTTTTCTTCCATGAATTTAATTATTTCTTCTCGAGTGATTACTTGTCTTTTTGGAATTTTACCTTGTTTAATCTTTTTTAGTCTAACTCTTCTTCCTGCTCTCTTAAATACAACAGTTACATCTAACCCCATAATACCAATCTCTCTTTGATAATCCATCCCTGGGATTTCAATATATTCTTTTATTCCAAATGAAAAGTTGTTTTCACTCATTTGTTTCCTTTTCAGTTGATTGTCTATTGCCAAAAGCATTCGTCTAATTGTTTCTTCTGGTTTTTTTCTGATTGTGATTACTGTTCCTGTTTCTAATCCAGGTCTTACACCCAATCCCGGAATTCTCCTTGTTGACTTTGTCTTACAAGGCTTTCCTTCAGTTAGTAGCGCTAACAACTTATGGCCTTTTACTAAATACTCTCCAACCCCGCCGACACTAAGAACAACCTTCTCTATCTTAACTTCTCTCATTGGGTTTTGTTTTGTTTCTGTCATTTTATGCTAAAATCATTAAGTGTTTAATTAATACGTTGAATGTTTTATCTGTTGCTTCAACTTCAGCCATTTTATCTTCTGGCATTATTTTTGTTATCTTTGCGTTTACTCCGACGTGCTTTCCACCAATTACTAAGACTTTTGATTTTTCCTTTATTGGAAGAATCTTAGAAATTGTATTTTTTTCTAAATCTAAAACTACTGAATCGTTTACTTTACATTTTACATCAGATAGGTAATTTCTTCCATCTAATAAGTTAATCTGAGTCTTTTTTCCTACTATTGATTTTTTACCAACAATCTTTGAAATTTTTGTTTTTGCTTGTTTCTCGTCAATTTCTTCAACAGCATACTTTCCTTTTTCTGTTAAAACTAATCTGTAGTTTTTCTTTGAGGGAACGATTGTTAAAATATCATATAATTCTAATGACTTATGCTCATCATTTACAGCTTTTCCTGAGATTAATAAATCTTTTTTGTGAATTGCTTTTTTAACTTCTCTCTTATTTTGAGCAAGTGCCATAATATCTCTAACAACAACTAATACTGGAATTCCACTTGAGTTATTTTTTACTACAAACGTTGTTCCTTTTCTTGCGAGTGGCCAATTGTCTGGCACTTCTTGTCTTTTCATATGTTTGCTCATTCTTTCTTCTCCTTAGTAACAGGTTTTGCTTCCTTTTTAGGTGTTTCTGTTTTCTTAAATCTTTTTTTATCGTCCATAAACAGTTCAACAATTTGTAAATTTGATGCTCTTAATGGAACGTCAACCTTTGAGCCATCTTGCTTTGTTGATTGCATGCCTTCAATATAAATTTTTAATAACTTAGTTAAAACTTTTGTTACTTTTCCTTCCTTGTTCTTGAATTTTCCTCTCATAACTTTAACTTTATCTCCTTTTCGAAGTTCAATATTTCTTATCCCGTGCTTTGACCTTAGGTCTTTTGACAAGTTAACTGCAAGTAATCTTCTCTTCTTGTGAAGTGGAGCTTTTGCTGTATACTTTCTTTGCTTTCTCGGTTGAGAACTTGCTATCCATTTATTTGAAAATTCTTTTTTCATTTTAATATACCATTGATGCGATTTTAGCTACTGATGGCCATCGCTCTGAAGTCTCCTTTGCTACTGGTCCTTTAATCTGTGTACCTTTTGGGTTACCTTTTTCATCCTTTAAAATTGCTACAGCGTTGTCTTCAAAAGCAACTCTTTCTCCAGTCAATCTTCTCCAGGACTTTTTTTGTCTGATTAAAATAGCATCAAATACTTTTCCTTTCATTTCTGGAGTTCCTTTCTTAACAGCTACTTTAACCCAATCTCCAATTTTAGCGCATTGTTGTTTCCCTTTTTTACCTTTACCTCGCTTAACTGAAACTACTTTTACAATTTTTGCGCCAGAATTATCTGCTGCAATCATTTTTGCTCCAAGGTTGATTCCTACTGTTGCTCTTGCTGATATTGCTTTCATTTTACTTTAATTCCTCTGCATCTTTTATTTTTTCAACAACCACAAAGTGGATAGTTTTACTTAAAGGTCTACATTCTGCAATCTTAACTAAGTCACCAACAGCAACTTCTTTTTCCATACAAGCTGGTAATCTAGCATGCATCTTGCTTTTTGATCTTGCATATCTTTCATATTTCCCAATATAAATCATTCTTTCGAATTCTATTGCTATTCGCTTGTCGTGCTTTGACACTACAACCCCATTGAAAGCTCTACCTCTGGTTTTTAACTTACCATGGATAGAACAGTCTTTGTCTGTACATGTTGATTCTTTGTTCATTTTGTTTTTTGTTTCCATTTTTTTGTTTTTTGTTTTTTTATTCTATTGATTCTGCATCAAAGCCTAATTTTACGAGGATTTCTTTTACTCGTTTTGTGTGATCTCCTTGGAGCTCGATTATTCCGTTCTTGCCAGTTCCTCCACAAGCAAGCTCGTTTTTCATTTGCTTTGCAGTTTTTTTGACGTCGATTGAGGAATCGAATCCCATAATCACGGTAACTATTTTTCCGTATCTTTTTCTGTCAGTTGTTATTTTTATTCGCTGTGAACTTTTTTGCATTTGCTCACAAATACATGCCGGCTCAGGCAATCCGCATTTTGGACAAATTTCCATATTAGTTAATTGTTAATAACCTCGCAATTGCTTTTTTAATTTCCTTAACATTTGAATTTCCTTGGCCTGTTTTTGCGTTGGCCTTGATTAATTCTACTTTTAGTTCTTTCATCTTTTTATCTTTGTCTTCTTTCTTCATTTCTCTAATTTGTTTTGCTTTTAAAATTGCCATCTTACTTATTTACCTTTTTCTTTACCTTTTTAGTTGTAACGTTTTTTGCTTTTTCTGTGTTTTCTCTCAGCTTCGCTAAGAGCTTATCATTAACAGTAATTCTGTCTTTCAAAACTGCTGTTGGTGCTAAAATTCCCACTTTAACTCCGACAACCCCTGGCTTTGTTTGAGCAGTTGATTGTGCTCTGTCAACAATTTTTGCAGAGTCTCCAGTCTTCTTCAAGTAACCTTGAGCGAATCTCCATGTCTTTGATCTTGTTGATGGTAGTTTACCACTTAATCTGATTTCACAACCTAATGCGCCGGCTCTGATAATTCTTTGAAGTGCTCTGTAAGATACTACTTTGAATTTTAATGGACCGAATCTTTCTAAAGATAATGCAATATCATCTGCGATTAATTGCGAATCGAATTCTGGTTGCTTAACTTCATCGATTTCAATATGAGGATTTTCCAGCTTGAATTCTTTCTTCAGCATAACTGTTAATTCTTCAATTCTTGATCCCCCACGTCCAATAATCAAACCTGGCTTATGAGTTGAGATAATGATTTTTTCTCCAACTGGTGTATATTCGATTTTTACCTTTGATACTTTACCCATACCAATTGATTTTTTTATGCTTTCTCTTACTGAAAACTCATCTTTCTTGAATTTTACTGTGTTTCTTTCTTCCATTTTATTCTTTTTTATTCTTTGATTTAGTTATTTTTTTCTCAGTTGCTACAAGAGTAACGTGAGTTGCTTTACCTCTAGCTCGACCACCTTTTGCGTAGGGTAGTTGACCCTTACTTGATACAGCTCCAGTTATTACTGGAACCTCTAGGTCGTTTTGATTCGCGTTGGCCTGAAGGCTCTTTAACAGCATGATAAATTCTTTTGCTGCTCGTTGTGGAAATCTTCCTGACATCATTGGTCCTTTCCTATGGGGAATTTCACCTTTCATTGGAACAGCTCTTTTTAACTTAGCCACTTCTTCCAAATCTGTGATTGCTTTTTCTACTGTCTTTCTCTTTAGGAATTTACAAATTGCAACTGCAACTTTTGTTGAAACTGGAATACCTTTACCATAAGCTTTAACTGAATCTTTCTTCGGTTTTTTTACAACTTTAACATTTTTATTTTCCTTAGCTTCAGCTTTTTTTGTTTCTTCAACCTTTGCTTCTTTAGCCTTTGCTTCTTTAGCCTTTGTTTCTTTAGCCTTTGTTTCTTCAACTTTCTTTATTTTAGTAGCTGGAACCTTGTCTACTTTAGCCTTATTTGGTTTTGCAACTTGAATAATCTTTTTTTGTTCTGCCTTATTTGCTGGTTGTTCTGTGTTTGTTCCTGCCATCCTATTTGCCTACCTTTTTCTTTTTATCGTCTTTCTTATGTTTTGCTCTTGCCCTTGTTGGAGAGAATTCACCTAATTTATGACCAAGCATATCCATAGTAACTTCCATTGGTACAAAGTCTCTGCCATTGTAAATTTGAAGCTTCATCCCAACTAATTCTGGAACAATTAACAAATCTCTAATATGAGTTCTAACTGCTTTTTTACCTTTAGTTGTTTGAGCTTGAGCTCTCTTTACAAAATTTTCTTGAGATTGAAAGTTTCTTAAAACAGTTCTTCTCTGTCTTGATCTTAACAACTTTGCGAATTCTCTAACGTCTAATTGCTTTAACTCTTCTAGAGTCTTTCCCTTAAACTTCTGTTCTTTTTTCTGTATTTGCATGTCCATTTTTTATTATTTCCTTTTACCAGTTCTTCTTGGTCTTAGTAATCCTACTCTCTTACCTGCCGGAGCGTTTCGCTTAACGATGAAACTCTTGGGGTTTTTACCTCTACCTGAACCAAACGGATGATCGATTGCGTTCATCTTTAAGGCACCAGTTTTTGGCCATAGTTTACTCTTTGTTTTTTTAAGATGATATTGTTTTCCAGCTTTAACTACTGGCTTATCAAGTCTACCTTCACCGGCACAAACTCCTACAATTGCCCTACAGTTTCCGTTAAATTTCTTCTCCTTCTTTGAAGGCATAACTACTGATATTCCGTCTGCAAGCACTCTGTTTATAGTAGCATAACTTCCACCAGCTTTGATGAATTTTCCACCATCATTTGGTCTTGATTCGATACAATAAACCTTTGTTTTAACAGGAATGTCTTTTAGTTTTAAAACGTTCCCATCCTTAATTTCACCATTTTCAAAAAAGATTTTTTGTCCTTGGTACATATTCTTAAATGCAGGGATATAGAATGATCCTTTCTCTGAAACAACCTTAGCAACGGGGCAAGTGTGAGCTCTTGAGTTTAATAACTTAGTAACTTTTCCTTCACCTGTTAGGTGTGTTAAAATTTGTAACCTGTAGACAAAAGCTTTCTTACTAACTTGGTAAGTCATACTTCCTTTTCCACGTCTCTGAGTGATAATTCTTTTTCCCATTTTACATTAATCCTAGTTTAGTAGCTACATCAATTGCTAATGTATCTCCCTTTAATTTAATATAAGCGTATTTTTTATTATTCTTAATCAATGCTCTGATCTTATCAATTTTAACATCAAATAATTCTGTGATTTCTTTTTTAATTTCATCTTTTTTCATAATCATTGCAGTTTCAAAAACCAAAGTATTTTCTGCTTCAATTAGCATTACTGCCTTTTCAGTCATAATTAACTTCATTTGAATTTCTCCGTTAAATCTTTAATTGCGCTTTCTGTATATAATGTTAATCTTCCTGGTCCACCATTTGCTAAGTCGTTAACACCTAGCTTCTTTACAGTTTGAACGGAGAAGGATTTTGTTTTAACAGCTTCTTCGCTACCTATTACTAATAATAAACCAGCTGTTGATTTGTATTTTCTTCCTCTCATTCTTCCTAGACCCTTTCGTACTGACTTCTGTTTTACTGCGATATCAAATAGAGCTTCTCCTAAAATTGACTTTAAACTTGCCATCATCTCTTTTGCTTTTAATTTTGTGAATTTTGATTCAACCACTAAAGGTAAACTATCAACTTTTTTGTCACTTAATCTTGCGTATCTTTTAGTTACAACTGTTGCATTTACAGTAGCACTCAAAGCAGACATTAAAGCCAATTTCAATTCCTTTTTGTTGATTCTTGCCGAAGACATCATTGAAATTGCTCTTGGTGGGTGAGCTCTTCTACCGTCACGTGTATTTGGAGCTGCTGCTGCAACCCATTGAAATTGAGAACCTTTTCTACTCATAGTTTTTCTTGGAACTCTTGACATTCCTCTACCATATTGTGACTTCCAAACTTTTCTATGATGCTTTAATTGACCACTTGCAGATGCTTGGTTTCCGGCAACTGGACTTGGAGCGTATGGCTGCTTAGTTTTCTTTGCTTCAATAATTTTTTGGATTAAATCTGATCTTAATGCCTCATTGAAACACTCTGGCAAAGCGATTTGCTTTGTGCTTTTTCCTGTAATATCTAATAATTTTGCTTTCATTTTATCTTAATTCGATTAACTCGTAGTTCTTTTTTAATTGTTTTTTAGTTGGACGTAATGCTTGAGCCAAAACGATTTGTCTCTTCTTTGTACCCTGAACGGAACCTGTGACAACGAGGTAGTCGGTCTTAATATCTCCGTAGTGCCTTAATGCTTTGAATTTTTCGTTTGCTTGACCTAAATCTAAAATCTTACTATTATATACCACTCTTGAGAACATACCCAATTGTCCTGCCATTGGTACTCTGAAAATTACTCTAGCTGGATGCCATGGACCAAGTGAACCTGGTCTTCTTTTACCCTTTTCAGCTTTTCGTACTTTTAATTGGATTCCGAATCTTTTTACTGGACCTTGATTTCCTCGACCTGTTGTAAGTCCTCTCATATCAACTAATTCACCTTTTGTGAAGACGTCAGATAAAGAGATTTCCTTATTGATTCTTTCTTTAGCAAAAGCTAATTTTTCATCGAGTGTACCTGTTAAACCAATTTCAATCATATCTGGTGTTTTCTTTAATCCTGTTTTTTTAACTTGAGAATATGCTAATACTCTAATATCATCAAAAGATTCCTTATCAACGCTGTCAATAGTTTTTACGTATTCTTTTGGAAGTTTAACCTTTCTCTTTAATTCTTTGTCTAAAGAGTTTGAAAGAATATCAGTTGAGACTTTACCATGCTTGTAGAATCTTACAGAAAAAATCTTCATTGAAGGACATTCTAAAATTGTTACTGGAACAGCGATGTTTTTTCCTTTTGTTAGTGAATTTTCAGTTGTGTCTTTTACCCAAGCTGAGGCCATTCCTGCTTTGTAAGCAACGAATCCCTTTAATGTTTTAGAAGTTTCAATTGCATCCCAGTTAGTACTAGGTAAGAACTTTGCTGCTCTTTTTCTGGGCCAGAATTGTAGGCTTCCTTTTCTTGGTGATCTTCCTTTTGGCATTTTTTATATCCTTTAAATTTTATGGAATGACGTTTTTACGAGTAAGAAATAAGTTCAACTTTACATTGAGGATTATTTTTACACTCGTGATTTCAGAGTCAATCCGGTACAAATAAACTAATATTTACTAGTTTACATAACTTATGACAAATTTGGGTATATAAACCTTTTGTTAGAATACCCGAGGAATAATGGCGAATGTTGGATACAAGGAATTGATGAATAAGACAACGCACCCGCGGCACTTCGTCCGTAATAAAACTCCGTGAATTTTCAAAATTCATTCCGGTCCTCAGAATTTCTGTGTAAATTCTTGTCAAATTTTTGCTAAGATTCTACTCTACCACACCCTAGTGGAATTCCATTCGCTTTGGAATATGGGAAAGCAAAAATTCTTGGGAATTTTTACTTAAAGGGATGTGGCTTAGAATTGAAGACATGTTAAAGAAAAGTACAAAAAGTATAGATAACAACTATTCTGACTACTTACCTCTGTCATACAGATACACTATTACAGGAAGTAAGAATACAGCACCTAATAAGGTATTGAAGATACCTAATGCTAATATAATAGACAATGTCTTCATTGCGGGGAGAACACCAAACAGAAGGGCTAAGAATCCAGCCATTGTTGTTAGAGAAGCACCCGTCATAGCACGGAGAAGTTCGCCCAAGGTATCGCTTAAAGCACTCTTTGGGTTACGACTTTTTCTTTTTTCGAAGTAAGTATGAACCACATGTATTCCGAAGTCTATACCTAGGCCCATTATCATTGCGGCGGACACCATTGAAACGACTGTTATTGTTAGGTTTAGATAACCTGCAATTCCCGCTGTCCAAATCAAGGAGGTCATAACGACTGCCATTGGCATCATTCCTTTTATGAAGGAACGGAAGACAGTGAAAACTACTAACATTACAAGAATCATACTCACTATTGTAATTGAACCAAAGTCACTAATTATTACTTCAAATGTTGCTTTATCGATTGCGTTAAAACCTGTAATTTCCACTGAGACACCTGGATTTATTTCTTCTAGGGCTTCGATATCTGCTTTTATCGCATCAACTGTATCCTTTATTCTTTCAGAGGAAGAGCCGGTGTCCGATTTTATTTGAATTATTGATAAGGAGTAATCATCATTTACGAATCTCTTACTTAACGGGAATGATTTTATTTCTGAAATAGAATCAGGTATAGTCTCTCCACCGAAATATTTTACTTCCCCAGCCAAACTCTCTGTTTTTAGGATTGCGTCGTGGTGGATTATCCTCTGCTCTAGAAGATTAATATAATTCAAATAAGCGGGGTTTCTCGCATCTACTATTGGGGCAACTGGATAAGCTATAATATACATCATATCTGCACCGAATTCTGAACGCATATCATTCATCGTTTTTACTTCTTGAATATTTTGAGGCAGAACCTTTTCTAAAGAGGGTTCGACATTCCCAACTAAATTGAAAATTCCTGGGATTAGAACCAATGTTATGATTCCGAATATGATTAAAAATAAATATGGCTTTTCTCCTTGAAGTATTGATATTTTTTTCGCTGCTTTTTCTATCATTTTTTTGCACCTCTTACTTTTTCTAAGTGGAGCTCGCCTTCAATACCGAATCTCATTTTTTTCTTTAGGCGATAAATTATTTTTTCTTCTAATACTAGCAGGGCAGGAAGCCCAAATAGAGAGAAGATCAAGGCATAACTAATTCCAATTGCCATAAGGATTCCGAATCGCCCCATCTCAGGCATTGCCCCTGTAATAAATGCCAAGAAAGCTACTATTGTTGTTAGAGATGTTGCAGTCAGTGCTGTTCCTGTCTCAACAACTGCTAATTCTATTGACTCTTTTACTCCAAGGCCTTTCTTTCTTTCGTATTTGAATTTATTCATAATATGGATTGCAAAATCAATTCCGATACCGATAACCATTGCAGCAACTCCACCAGCGAGTGTTGAAATTGGCAAGCCGACATATCCCATTGTTCCGTATAACCAATTAACTGAGACTGTTACGGCTATGATTGGAACCAGAGCTGACGTAAAAGTTCCGAAAATAATTAGAGTAATTAAGAAAACAAAAAAAGTTGATATCCATTGAGTGCTTGACCTATCTTTAGCAATCAGCTCTCCTAACTTTTGCTGAATAATTGGAGTTCCTGTTAATTTTATTTTTACGCCAGGTGGCAAGCCCGCGCTTTTTACATCTTGTTTTATCTTAGTTGACAATAAATTCATTCTTACATCATCAGCACCAACATCTGTTATAGCCATAACAACTGTCTTTGTATAATCCTTACTAATAAAATCAGAGAACATTTCTGCTTGCATTAAATCATTGTAACCCTCTTCTGGAAATTCTTCTGGGACCATCATTGAGATAGAATAAACTTCTCGTATATCCATTTCCTCGTTTAGCATCGAAGATAAATGCCTTGTGTATTCAACCACTCGCTTGTCTCGAATATCTATGACTCCGGACTGACCGACAGCATCTCTATCGATTTCAATTACTATTGCTATAATATCTTGACCGAGATTATTATCCCTTAAAGTATTGAAGGCTTTAATCTCCTCAATATGAACTGGCATCATTTGTTCCATTGAAGCGACCGTCATTACTTTTCCGACACCACCATAAATTGCGATTGTTAAGAATAGAATTATCAGAACTGCTTTTATAGGATTTTCAACTTGAAAGTGTGCAAGTTTTTTCAAAAACTTATGATAGAAGCCCGTCATTTGACTACTCCCTTACGCCTATTTTTTTCAGAATAATTTTCAAAGGGCAAAACCCGGTGAAACTGTATTGGAATAAATTTAGACCTACAAACATTGTAAAAAATAACCAGTATTTACTGCAAAAGTAACCAAGGAGACTTGATGCTAGAATGAAAATTCCAGCGAATGCTAAAACCATCTTTTCTACTTTCATTTTTTCTTTCTCAGTGATTTAATTTTTTCTTTGTTTCTTGAAAAATAAAACAAGACAAAAAGGAAGCCGACAACCCCAATCAAGACGAAGGGATTAATTAATCGTTTTGTTACTTCGAATTTTGCTCTTCTATTGAATGTGTATATGTTATTATCTCCACTATCGCTGTCACCTTTTGCTCTGATTAATAATTTTAAATCGTGCTCTTTTACATCTGCGTTATTATCTGTAACTACTTCAAAAATTGCTACGCCTGTTTCATTGGGCGTTAGCTCACCAACATAATCACTTCTAACATCGAATTGAAATGGCTGTGAACTTTGTTTTAAGACCCTAACATCTACGGCCTCTGCTGTTTCTTCTCCTGTGTTCTTTATAGTTACATACATCATTGAGGTACTTCCTTGATTTGCAGAACCGATTACTTCAATTACTTCGATTTGAGATTTTGGCTTAACATAGAAGGGTACAATCCTTTCTTTTGTGTAGACATTATTGTCTGCATCTTTGTACTCAAAGATATATTTAAAGTCGTAAACTCCACCTCGAACTGACTCGTCGACATCAACATTAAAGACAACTTCTTTTGATTGCGCTGTTGTTACTGCACCAGCCCAAACTCTGTTATTATTACCATATGAAGGAGAGAAACCTTCAGGAGCAACCAACGTAACACCAACTGACTTTGCATCTTTTTCTCCAGAGTTTTCTACTTGAGTTATAATTCTAACAAAATCATCTCCAGATCTAACTTCTGCAGGAGTCGTTGAGAGAGCGGCAACGTCTAAAGATACTCCTTCTTTTTTTACTGGCATAACAAATTTAACACCTAATCTTGAACTTTGAGAAATTCCACCTTTAAACCATTGACCAAATAGTTGAAATTCATAATCTCCGGTTGGAGCAGATTCACTAATCTTAATTCTAAAAACTTGATTGTAATATACGCTACCATAAATCTTTTTGTACCCGTCTCCTTCTTTATCCAGAATAGTTACATAATCGTCAACTGAAGAAGAGTCTGACTCTAATTCAACCTTGAAATCATAAGCAGGGTTGCCTATTTTGTCGTCATCTGTTGAAGCCTCATAATGAAATTGTGCAACAACGTCTACGGTGTCTCCAGCAGAAATAATTGCGGGATTAAATTGGATATCATCTAGGACTAGTCCTGCGCTTGCGAATCCAACAAATGAAAAAATCATTAAGGCTGCAATTAGTGAAAATGTTATATTTTTCTGTCTCATGATAAGATTGTCAAAAAAAGGCTATTTAAACGAAACGAAAAAATGCATATAATGCTAAATTATCAATGTACTTTGAAAATTGATTTATTTTTTGCAGTACAGCATGGGGAGGGTGGTTTAGTTGTTAGTTGTTAGTTGTTAGGGACTGAAGTCGATTAATGGCGTTTCACAAGTACACTTCTAATATAAATCACTTAGAGAGATTTACTCCCCTAAAAACTTGTGGAGAGAAGGCAAGGTTAACAGAGTTTGAAGTATGGAATCTGGGGTGTAAGTACAACTTCATAATTTGAGACATAGATTAACAAAAGTTTAGAAACATTAGATGATATCATAAGAGGCTAGGGAAGATTAAAGTTTTTGTTTTAGAGGGTTTGGCCTTTCTGTTTTTGTTTTTTTTGGGTTTTCTGCCGCTGCTTTTTCTTTTTGGGAAGCCCAGTATTCATTAAGCTTAATAGAGGCTCGAAAATGAGTCATTCCTTCAACTCTATTTTTCCAATAATCAACGGTTCCACGAACGGAACCTACCCTTCTATTTGCTTTAACGAGATTTCTTTTACAAGCAGATTTTGCTTGATGAGAACTAAATTTATCTTCTGCTAATTTATCGGATTCTTCTTTTACCCAATCATTAACCTCTATCCATTCTTCTTGAATTTCTTTATATCTTTCTTCAATTTCTTCCTGAGTTAGTGGTTTTCTTAAAAATCTTGGTGCCATAGTTTATACAAACAAATTTCGTTTATAAGTTTTGTTTCTATAAACAGCCATAAGCTGTTAGCTCGAAGCCGGAAGGCAGAACTGAATATCACTTGTTTTTTTTCTTAATCCAGAAATAACCGACAATGAAAAGAACGAAATATAATACTCCAACCAACATTGAAAGAGTTGCAAGGAATGGGTTCGCTTGGATTGAAGAGCCCAAATAAGTTTGCAGATAAATTGTAGGAATTAGCCCAAGGGTTGTTGCAAGTAGGAATTTGCTGAATTTCATTTTACTTAAACCTGCTAGATAACTGAAAAGATCTGAGGAAGTTATTGGATTGAATCTCAAAATAAATATTGCAAGAGGACCGTGTTTCCTTGAAATTCTATCAAATCTTTCTTGGGTTTTCTTTGGTATTCTTGAGGCTATTTTTTCCTTGCCATAATGATGTGAAATTTTAAAGGCAATTGCAGCACCTAAGATATTACCTACCAATGCAAGAGATCCTGCTATAAAACCTCCGAAAAAAATTCCACCCGCTATATAAATTACGAGTGGCGGGAATGGCGCAAAAACACATTCCATTATAATTAATAATATGAAAATCAAAAAAGCCCAAATGCCAACCTTGGATAATTCATTAATAATAACAGAGGAATCTTCTTGGAATAGACCAAAGATAAAACCATGGGAGAAATATGAATAAACAAACCAAGCGGCGATTGCTATGAAGGAGATTATAACTAATAGGGCTACATAATCTTTTATATGAGATAGTTTTGCCATGTGATTGTTAGGGAGCGGGGATTAATAAGTTTTTTTGGAAGGGGTATTGACGGTTGACGGTTGACGGTTGACGGTTGACGGTTGACGGTTGACGGTTTAATTACGCACCCGCGGCGCTTCACCCGCCTTTCGGCAGGGTGCGCTTGCTCTGCTGGGACCATTGAGTTAAGTGTCGTCCTCCGGACCCGGGAATTGTTGACGACTAACAGAGTTTTTGGGCATAGAAAGAGTAATCGGACATCGGATGCAAGATATCTGATATCATAAAATATAATGGTTGGATTAATTGTAGAATAAATGAGGATTGCGTCGAAACACAATCCTCGTTTAGCGCCCCCACCAGGAATCGCGCTCAAGTTTTCTTTGGGAAAACTTGGCAAGGCAAAAACTTCTGTGGAACTTTTTACCTAACCTGTGAGGATGCGCTGCAGCGCAAAAATCTAGTTGAATTTAACACTGGTTGGATTAATTGTAGAATAAATGAGGATTGCGTCGAAACACAATCCTCGTTTAGCGCCCCCACCAGGAATCGCGCTCAAGTTTTCTTT
>JAQICZ010000039.1 GCA_027858295.1 Nanobdellota archaeon
ATTAACAATAGACCCATTAAAAGTTTCACTATATACCAAACTTCCTCCACTAGCCAAATCATAAAATAAAACAGTCAAATTCCCAAGTGTCAACTCATCGCCTGTAGAATTCACAACACTCACTCCCTGATCATAAAAAATAACAGATGATACACTAGACAGAACCATCACAAATAGAACTAAAATCAAAAATCTCTTCATCTGAAGAATAAGAAATGAAAACTTATATTACTCTACACGAACATATTCACATATAATTAAACGCTACTCCTTTAGCAGACACCTTTCAAAAAATTTCTAAAACACCTTCCAATAATCATAAAAATTATAATTAAAAATAAACTTTATTTATTACTACCAATTCTAATAATATTTATCAATACCCAATAGTTTTTATTCTCTGAATGCTCCCCCCAAATTTTTTCAGAACCTTGATATACCCTAGGTTCTTTCATCGTTGGATAAATATATTTAAATAAAAAATATTTTTATCAGACTCAAATACCCCATCTACAGAATTATTAAATATTTCTTTTGAGGCCACTGGATATTCATCTAAAAAAGATATATTAGATAGTTCCTTACTTTTATCTGGATTAGATAGATAATACCCTGAGGAATCAATCAAAAAAATAAGCTCATCTTCCCTTTGGTATCTACGAATATCTTCCAAAAAATAATCTGCAGCTATATCTATAATCAAATATCCTCTTTCTCCATACTTAACTACAGGGGTTACATAACTTAGGATTCTTGTCCTTTCTTCATTATCAATAACAAATAATGAAGAAACATAAATTTCTCCAACATCCAAAGCTTTAAATTGATTATCAATCTCGGAATAATATATTTCTGGGTTCTCTATGGAAATTTTTGATTCAGAATCAATATAAGTTATTTCATAATAAAGCTTTTTTACCCCCTTAAACTTCAAAAAATCATGCTTAACCAAAGCTTTGTTCTTTTCTGTCTTATTCTCTAAAAAATTTGTCAAACTGGACATTTCAGTCAAGAATATAATATCCTTATCTGCACCTTCTGGAAAATTTTGAGCTTCCGAAAACAATTGAGACAGTCGCTCATTATATGACGAAAAATCCTTTTCAATAATTTTTTCATTTAAATTATTACTTAAAATTTTATTTTGTATTAATGAAATTATTAACAATGTTAAAAGTAATATCAGTAAAAATATTTTAAACAATTCTCTTCTCCTTTTTTTATTTCTCATAATTAAATATGCCAAAAAAACTTATTATACAGTTACACGAACATATTCACATGATGTTTTATAGACTTTGCTATGGTGTCTCTTGAATAATGGAGACTCATCACCTATATAAAAAAATAGTCCCATTTATACTTTTCATATTAGCATTGGTTTTATTATTTATCCTCGTCAAGCCAATGATAGTTATTCTTTTGAGCAGCGCACTCTTAGCTTACATCGCCTTCCCCTTGCATAAGAGAATAAATAAAAAAATACCCAACCAGTCTCTTTCAATTATTTTATCTTTGTTAATTATTTTATTTATTATATTAATTCCATTCTTTATCTTGGCTTCACTAGTTATACAGCAGGGAATTTATTTTCATGATTCTTTATCTACCAATATTGAGGAAGGGGCAGTGTTTGGTCTTGGATGTACTGGTGCGGATTCAAAAGTATGTGCAATTGTTAATGGTATAGAAAAATTTAGCTTAGAACAATCGTCAGCTCTTGGGATTGAAGGACAACTTCAGAAATTCTTGCCTTTCTTGAAATCGAAAATGATAGATTTTGTTCAAAGTATACCCCTCATGGTCGCGGGAATTTTTCTTACATTAATTATAACTTTCTTTGTATTAAAAGACTGGAAGATCATCTTGAAGGGCATAACCACCCTACTTCCAATGAGAAAAAAAACAATAAAAACTCTTATTGATAAATTCGGAAGCATGACTCACACTATACTTTATGCACAATTATTTGTTGCATTAGTTCAAGGTATTGTTGGGACTATAGGATTTTATATATTTGGAGTTCCTTTTCCAATATTATTAGGGCTTTTGCTGGCTCTTTGCGCTTTGCTTCCTGTTATCGGAACAGCTATTGTATGGCTGCCTGCTTCTCTGTTTCTAATTCTAAATGGTTTTTTTTCTCAGAATTACTGGATCTTGGGCAAGGGTATAGGCCTGCTTTTTTACGGCCTTTTTATAATCGGCACAATTGATAATATTCTGCTTGCGACAATAGTGCATGCGAAAGCAAGGGTAAATCAGATAATCATAATTGTTGGAGTTATAGGTGGAGCAAGCTTGTTTGGAATTCCAGGAATATTTATTGGACCAATATTGTTGGCATTGATTATAACTTATTTTCAAACTTTCCAAGAAAGATTCAAATAAACCCTTTTGAGTTCTATTCGGAAAATAAATAAAAAATTAACTTGTAATTCACTAATAACAGAACCCATTCTTGTCAGTATTTATATATTGAGGAGTCTATATGCTTTTATGCAAAAAGCAAAGGGAAAAAATAAGAAAAACTACAAGGGATTCTTTGATAAACTTCTGGAATCTTTTTTTGACTCTGTTGAAGAAAATGCAGAGAATATATTAGAAAAAGTTTCAGACTTCGCATTTTTAAAAACTGCTGCTAAAAGATACATGGTTTTTGTGATGCTAACCACTGTCGCTCTTCTAATGATTCTATGCGGACTTGGTCTAATGATAAATACTTATTTTTCAGCAATAAGCCTCTGGGCTACTTTTCTATCCATTGGAATCATCACTTTTATTATAGGATGGATTTATTTAAGAATAAAATGAAAATGAAAAAAATAAAAAAATAAATGAAAAAAATTGCCAAAGGGGTAATGAAAGATCCCCTAACAAAAGAGCTTTTAGAAGACGAAAAAAAAGTTGCCAAGAAAACAATTGGAAGAGTTGAAAGCAGAACAAAAAAGCTTGTGGAAGAAGAAAAAAAAGTTGCCAAAAAGGCAATTGGAAAAGCATCTGAGAAAGCAAAAAAGTTTGTAGAAAAATAAAAAAATAATTGATGACGATACATTACAAACTATACAAAAGTAGCTCTTCTCCCAATTTTGACCAACTCAAAAGTTTAATTCACTGATACTTACCAACATTAGCTCATTCAGATAAAAAAAGACCTTCGCTATCGATCAAAATAAAGATACCAATGACATGATCCAACATTAGAAGCTGGGCCTCAGTTTAATTATCGACTCACGGGTAAACCCTTGTGCTAGAACCTAATACTCAGGCCGTCAAGGGCAAATATTATATTTCAAACAGAAAAATACCATCAATTTTAAAAAAATAATTTGACATGTCTTCAAATCGAAGCCACATCCCTTTAAGTAAAAATTCCCAAGAATTTTTGCTTTCCCATACACCAAAGCGAATGGAAAACCACTAGGGTGTGGATGCCTTCCTTCGGTTTTATGGCACCCATACAAAATTCAATAAAAACTTTCCCCCGACGGTTTTACATTGAAAACTTTACCAAGGGTTTTCAATTGCCTGTAAAATTGTCCACAAGGGTTTTTATCTGCCCTGAATTTTGGAACCCTAAATAAAATGTAATAACTAAGACATTTTAGTTTCCCATATTCAGGATGCGAATGGTAATTCCTCTTATTCCCAAGCGAATGGGTATAGAGGGCGACCGTTTCCGATACAAAATTTCGTCAAAACTTTTCCAAGGGTTTTGACCTGCCTGAAATTTTGGCACGCCATAATCAAATATGAATGGCATCTCAAATAGAGGGAGTTGACAA
>JAQICZ010000007.1 GCA_027858295.1 Nanobdellota archaeon
TCTTCTCTTGGGATGATGTCAGTCATATTTTCAGTATTAACTTTGTAAATCTTAATAGCTCCTCTGAAACCACCATAGTTAAATGGCATTGGATAAGGAGATTCTGAATGAACTAATTCTAATTCTGGATATTCATTATCTGGATCTTCCATTAGATATAGCTTAGCCACCAATGAGTTCATTGTTTTTGCTGACATATACATTAAAGCACCATCTTGGTCGAAGGTTTGGCCTGAGGCTGAGTTTACTACATTGGCATAGATATATCCTGTTGCATTAACACCACTTCCAAAGTCAACTCTTTGGCCTGCTATTGAGAGGTATCTCATTGGCAATGTGTATTGTTTGTTATTGTAAATGTAGATTACTGAAGGTTGAGTATAGCCTGTGTTTGTTTTCTTAATTCTCACAGCTCCAATTCCTGCTTTTCCTTTTGGTAAGAAGACATCTTGAGTATCATCTTTGTATCTGATATCTTCGTCTAACATTGCTCCACCACGATACAATCTAGTTGTTCCATTTCGTGTTTCTTGAGTTTCTGCAGGGTCTGATACCATTGTAAAAATGTATGAGGCTCTGTCAGATACTTCTTCGTCATCACCAATTGAGGAGTAAGCTGAATATTTTCCGACATCTGTTGGGTCAATTAATAGATATGAAACATTATGTGCCATCATGAATGATTTTGCTGTTTCTGGATAAGGTGTTGTTAAAACATAACGACCAACTAAATGATCCCAATAACCATTTGCGTGCCCACCATCTGTTACTGTTGGCCTATCTCCGCCTGTTTGTACCCAATAACCATAATCCCACCAATGCAAAAAGATTGAACCTTCGTCTGTATTATTTCTAACCCACCCCATTGCCTTTTGCCAATCTGAATTATAAGATGGACCCTGAGATTGAGCCTGAGCGCTTACTGACTTATAGAAACCGAACATTGAAATTATCAATAGAATTGAAACTATAATTATTGCTGAGATTGAAATCATTTTAGTCAAATCATCTTTGTGCTTTCTTCCCCATTTCCCGACTTCAAATAGAGCTAAGGGAACCATCATTGCGATAAAGGGCACGATTGCGAAAAATACACGGATTGCTGAACGTACTGCAAGAAGCATTGGAATCATCCAAGCTGCAATAAAAATCCATTTCATATCGATTGACCAATCTGATTTCTTGTAAATATAAATTGAGGAAGCTGCTATGGCTAGGAAGGATATAAAGAATAAAGCCTTTGAAATGAAATTTGTTCCGTTTAAGATTGAAGATGGTGAAACTCTTGAAAAAAGGATACCTACAATAAAGAAGATGAATGAACCAATGAACAATGGTCTTAATTTTTTATTTCTAATTCCAGAAGCAATCTTTCCGCCAACAATGAAACAACCTGCAAGGAAGGTATAGAACATTGCTTTTCCAACTTGTGCGATTAATTCTGTTAGATATGGCTGTTTATTTTCTGCCACAGTTAAACCAACCCTACCTGTACCAAAAGGATAAATAATTTTTTCAATTAAGCCCAAAATCATTGAAAAGAAATTTCCAATAAATGCTTGATAGAATATTCCACCTAAAACAAATACAGAAATTATTGATGCAATTTCTGAATTTTCTTTTATCTTTTTAGGCATTGACTTTGTTTTTACTATAACTGTCTCAATCAAAGAATACCCGAGGGCAAACAGAGTTAAAATTCCTGTTGAAGCTGTCATATATCTAGCTAATATATATGATGGTTCAAATCCAAAAGCTATTGCTGACAATAAAGTGCCAGTAATAAATAAACCATAAAACAAGATGTAGTTCCACATTGATTTATCATTTTTTGTAAACCATCTAACTAAAAAGGCGATTGGGAAAATCATGAATAAGAATGCTGCTCCACCACCCCAACCGGCGATTGCGAACATTGTTGAAACACCTGCAATTAAGCCCAATAGACCTGACTTAACATAAGATAACTTTTTCTTTTCTAAGTAAAACATTCCCAGGGCAAATGCTAATAGTGCCAAGAAAAATCCAAACATACCAATTGCCTCGTGGTCTGAAAACCCGGCTAAAGTACGATATAAATATGGTGGGATTACTGTTAATATTATAGAACCAATTGTTGCAATCCATTTATTTTTAGTTACTACCCATGCTAAAATAAAGAATATAATTAAACCTAAGGCAAAAAAGACTACTGGATTTAATACATCGGCAAAATTTAATGTTGTTTCTGGATTAACTATCTTCATTGTTTTGTAAATCCAAACTGTTGAATGCGGAAGAATTTCGGCTGACCACCCTGGACCTATTGCCTGATATCTCATATCATCAACTGCTGGGAGAACTCCATCATTTGCGATTAGTGTTTCTGAAATTCTTAAAAAATAATAGGGGTCTAAGGCTAAGGGTGTATAGTCGCCTGTTGTTGTGTCAATTAGATTATTTAGGCCGGAAGTTCTGATTTGAATTCCTAAGAAGAGTGTGGCCAAGAAGATAACTATTACTGCGATGTTCTGGACTTTCTTGTTTTGGATGATATCAAGTACGGGTTTTAGTTGTTCTTTGGGTGTGGACATAGGGAAAAGAGGCAGTTTTCTTTTTTAAACTTTATTGGGAAGAAAACTACTCATTGATATGTCAAATCTGCGCTTCGCCAATTCTCTGCAAGGTTCTAGTGACTCGCAAGTACCTCTTCTAACATAAAATACTTCGTGATTTTATTCCTTCAGTAAACTGAAGAGAGAAGGCACGCTTCGCCAATTCTCTGCAAGGTTCTAGATGCTCGCAAGTACCTATCCTAACGTAAAGCGTTTCAGCGCTTTATCTCCCGCAATTAATTGCGGAGGCTAGGCACGCTTCGCCCATTCTCTGCAAGGTTCTAGATGCTCGCAAGTACCTCTTCTAACATAAAATACTTCGTGATTTTATTCCTTCAGTAGACTGAAGAGAGAAGGCATCTTTAAAGTTTATTGGGGAGATTTGACCTACTCCTGCAGTTGTTAGTTATTAGTTGTTAGTTGTTAGAGGGAGCAGAAGGCAGATTGATATGGGGGCATTGAATTAATGTTAGCCTTCGGGCTTGGGTTGGGTTCGTGATGACAGAGTAGTTTTAAGACATTGAGTTGAACAATTTAGATTAATTCTTTTGGTGGGATTAGAACTTATGAGTTGCTCAGTTGAGATATAGTAGAACCAAGTATTGTTCCATACAATCTGGGGGAGTTATCGATTATAATATTTTATTTGGGGAGACTAATATGAAGACATTGAATTAATGTTACCCTGCGGGTGAGGGAATTGTTGGAGGTTATTTATCAACTGCTGTTAACATATGCTCAATTGAGTATAATGATTAGAACAAGTCCTTGAACCCCATGGGGGAGTTATCGATTATAATATTTTATTGGGGAGAGTCTTGGGACTGAGGGCAGTAGTGGCTCACGGATGACAGGAGTTACAGGAGGGAAAGGGGGAGGCATAAAGACAGATTGATATGAAATACATAGAATTAATGTTAGCCTTCGGCTTCGAGTTTGAGGCATAGATTTTACAGAGTAGCTTAAGGCATCAAGTAAAAAATCCTCCAACAATTTATTTCCCTATAATCTGGGGGAGTTATCGATTATAATATCTTATTTGATTAAGGTAAATTAATATGGAGGCATTGTGAGATTTCAATCTTTGATTATATGAAAAATCAACTTAATCCTAAACTTAACTTGATTGCCAAATCAACCTTCTTCATAATAGAAGAATCCAAAGAACCTATCTTTTTCAAAATTCGACTCTTATCAATTGTAGTGATTTGATTCAGTAAAACATTAGAATCCCTTGGTAGCCTCGACTCTTTTTTCAGAATAGATACATTTGTTAAAAACTCCTTCGAAAACTTCTTTGAGGTGATGGGTGCAACAATTATAACCGGACTATATTTATTCCCAAAATCATTTTGGATTACCAAACAAGGTCTAACCTCCCCTTGCTCGCTACCTCTAACTGGTTCTAAATCAACAAGGTAAATATCTCCTCTCCTCATTTCCATTCCCAATCAAAATCTTCTTCAATCGCCTCAAATTCCTTGCACAATTCTAAATCAAATTCAGCCATCTCTTTGTAGCCTTCAATTAACAACGCTTCATCAGCCATTTTCTTTTTTTCAATTTCAGAAATCAAATTAACAATAATGTCCTCATAACTTTCACGAGGAGATTTTCTATATGTTGCCAGAGTTTCTTTTACTTTGTGACTTAATTGTATTGTAGATATCATTAAACTATAGATTGTCTATAGTTTAAATATTTTTTTACAAATACCTGCTTTGATATTGGATTTGATTAATTATTAACTATTGTTTCTTTTTGTGGTATAGTTCCAAGATATAGACTGTTAGCAAGCCTTTATCATAAGAATAAGATAATCTGAATGGTTTGATGTATAGTTCCCTCGTGCCTTTTCTCACATTCCTCATTGGTTTCCCAATCTCGGGATTTTCTTTAATTTTTTCAAGTTGCTTTATTATTTTTGTTTTCAATAACTCATCTTTTATTTTAGAGAATGTTTTTTTGAATTCTTTTGTATATTCTACTATTACCACTTTTTCATTTCTTCAATGAAGTCATCGAAATCCACCTTGATACCTTCTCCATTTTCGATTCTTTTCATCGCGGCTTCGGTTTTCTGTGCGAACTCTAAATCTTCAACAAAGTTTTCTTCTAGACTCTTTTCACTTTTTAGAATAACTTGATTATTATTTTTTATGATGAAAATTTTTGCACCTACTTGAAAATCTGCTCGCATATCTTGAGGTATTACAATCTGCCCCTTAGAACTCATCCTTGTCATTCCTATTTCCATAGTAAGACGAGTCTTACTCTATTTATAAATTTTTTTACGAAGGATATGATAGAGAGGCGGATTGATATGAAGGCATTAAATTAATGTTAGCCTTCGGCTTCGAGTTTGAGGCATAGATTTTACAGAGTAGCTTAAGGCATTGAGTGGAACAATTGAGACTTATTGGAGCCAAGTATTGTCCCATATAATCTGGGGGAGTTATCGATTTTTATTATCTAATTGGTTAATCTAAAAGATATAACAAAAAAGAAGTTTGCTCGCGGATTAAACGGATTGGATAGGGTAACTTGAATATAACAATTAGAAACCAATAATATTCCATGCACCGCCGGAGGTGATAATTTAAGGCCTTAATATTAATGGGATATCCTTTTATAGAAAATATTATAAATTGTTATAGATTGTTATAGATTATAATGACACAGGCTATTATTAATTTAGATTTGATGGAAGACCGAATCCTTAATATTGTTAAGGCTAAAGAGGGTTTTAGCAACAAATCGAAAGCCATTTCTTTTATTATTGGGAAATATGCGGAAAGCTTCTTGGAACCAGAACTAAATCCTAAATATATTCAGAAGCTGAAGGAGTGCAGGGAAGAAGGTTATGGCAAGAAATATTCTTCTACTGATAAGCTTCGAAAAGATTTATTGGACTAATTATAATAATGAGAAAATTTCAATTAAGTAAAAAGTTAGAGAGAACTTTAAAGAAGTTAAGTAAAAAAGACAAGCTACTTTTTGAAAGGACTATGGATAAGATTGATGAGATTGTGGAGTCATATGATATTGATAATTATAAGAATTTAAAGAAACCGATGAATGAATACAAAAGAGTTCACGTTGGGAGTTTTGTTTTGATTTTTAGACATGACAAGAAGAATGACCTTGTTTTCTTTGAGGACCTTGATCATCATGATTTTATTTACAAGAGTTGAGAGTAGTTGTAGACAGTTGACGGTTTAGGGTACCAATGGCATGACCCGATAGGGGAAGCTGGGCCTTCCACAAGGGATGACCCGATAGGGGAAGCTGGGCCTCAGTTTGATATGGGGGCATTGAATTAATAATGTTAGCTTTGGGCTCCGGTCGTTTGAGTTTGATTCTTTGGTGGTCCTGAATGAATGTTCGGTGTGGACATATAATTGATAGAATAATAAAGATAGGTTTTTGTAAAAACATCGTTGATGTTATTCAGTTTTTATGTAGTTTGATAGTTCTTTTTCTAATTCTTTTTGAAATTGTTTGTTTATTGAGGTTATTTTTTTTATTATGATTTTTTTGTCAATTGTAAATATTCTTTGAGGTTTAACCCAACTTTTGAATGGCAATTTGTTTTCTTGAAGTGATTGATTTTTTATTAGAAGTCCATCTTTTGGTGAGTTTGATGTTATTAGTGAGCAGATGAAGTCATCTCCTTTTAGTTTTGAGTTTGATATTATTATTGCTGGTCTTTTTTTTGAGCCTGTTAGGTCTGAGTATGGGAATGGAATTAGGATAATGTCTCCTTGTTTATACATGATTCCACCTTTCGTCTGCCTCGTTATCCCAATCTTTCTTTAGTGTTTGTTCTGAAGCTAGCATTGTGAGAATTCCCTCAGTATTTTTGTTTTGATCTATTTGGGTAAGTTCCTCTATTCTTTGCTTTATTGCTTTTCTGATGAATTCACTCCATTTGATTTCGGAATACTTTTTCATCTCTGAATAGACTTGATTTTCTATTGAAAGTGTTATATTTGTCATGCCTAATTTAAGTGAGCTCACTTATTAAATGTTCTGGGGAGAGTCTTGGGACTGAGGGCACTGGTGGCTCACGGATGACAAGAATTACAGGAAGGAAAGGGGAGGAAAAAGACAGATTGATATGGGCATTTCATGGTAAACCATACTTTTACTTAGCTCCAAAAAATTTGGAGAGTAAAAACATTAATATTAGCCTTTGGGCTTGATTGTTTGAGTTTGATTTTACAGAGTAGTTTGAATTAATCAACAAGTATTCTCAAACAATTTATTTCCTATAATCTGGGCTAAACCAGGCACCATTCGCTTTGTTAATATGGGTGCCAAAATTTCAGACAGGTTAAAACCCTTGTGGACAATTTTACAGACAATTAAAAACCCTTGGTAAAGTTTTCAATGTAAAACCGTCGGGGCAAAGTTTTAACGAAATTTTGTATGGGAGTTATCGACTATCACACCAAATTGGATTAAGTTTCATATCGAGAATAAGACATATAGCTCGCGGATGAAACGGATTGGACGGATTAAACAAAAAAATAATAAGTGGGAGAATACAATTAAACAATCAATAAATCAATAACAACCAATGTCCCCGCCGGAGGTGATAATTTAAGGCCTTAATATCAATCCAGACAATTATTGTTTCTTTTTGTTGTAGAAGTCAGATAATCTGGAGATTTTAATTTCAGATGTCCGATTCTTGCGGACACCTGACTTCTAATCTGAAGCCATTAATTTCAATTGGTTACAATTTGTCACCATCTCATTATAAGGATATTCCAATTTCAAGGTTTATTCTTTAGAACCATAAACTGTTCTATCATCTGTTAGACTAAATAATCGTTCTTCTTTGTTTGTCTTTTTTCCTTTTCGTTCTTTTACTACGCCAATTCTAGAATAGGATTCTAGTGGCTTTAGGGCAACTCTCCATTGGATGCCTAATTTTTTAGAAATACTATTGACTGATAGTTCACCTTCTTTTTCCAAGAGATTGTATACCAATTCTGCTACTTCCAATATTGGTGTTCTTCCCATATGCCTTATTAGGCAGATAAATTTATATAGAAGATATGCTCTATTAGACATATAGCTACAAAACAAATGCTACAAATAAAATTGTTCTTTTTACAAAAAAATATTAAATTAAAAAATCAACAAAAAAAGCTCAATATATGGTTGACCATATCTTTTTAGAATAAAAGTTTTATACCTTAACTGTGTACGTTTTTCTTAAGAAGTGAGTACTAATTCTCAAAAAGTTGCAAAAAAATCAAATAAAAAATATATAAGAATAAGACAGAAATATAATATGAGTTACAAAACACTTGAACACATCAGCGAGGACATGAAGTACCTTAGAGAGGAGATGAAGGCCATGAAAGAAGAGGAATCATTTTTCTTAACTGATGAGGATATTGCGTTGATAATAAAAGGAAGAAAGGAATACGATGATGGAAAAGCTGTTAGTGGAGAACAATTAATGAAAGAGGTTGAGGCATGTTAAGCGATAGGTATTCAAAACAGGCTCAAAAGCAGATCAAAAAAATTGATTGGGGTATCTCGAAAAAGATTATTCAGAAAATTCAAATGATTACAGTATCTCCTCTGCCACCTGAAGCAAAGAGATGTAAGGAAGAGAAATTTAGAGAGAATGTATTCTTAATCTCAATGAATAGTTATGACGTTATTTATGAATTGGATTTTGAGGAAAAGACGCTTCTTGTGCATAAGATTTCAGAGATTAAAAAAGTCGAAAGAATTTGCTCACATTGTCTTTCAGCTTTCTGTGATGAGTAGATAGGTAGTTGTTAGTTGTTAGTTATTAGTTGTTAGGGCTCTTCTCTTAATTTTGACTAACTCAAAAGTTTAATTCATTGATATTTAGCAACATTAGCTCATTAAAGACAAAAAAGACCTTCGCTACCGCCGTTTCACAAGTACCTCTACTAACATAAATCGCTTCGGGATTTATTCCTTCAATAAATTGAATAGAGAAGGCATCAGAATAAAGATACCAATGGCATGACCCAACATTAGAAGCTGGGCCTCACTTTAATTATCGACTCCTTATGACATTCGCTCTGGGTATATGTCGTGCCAAAAAATCTGCGGCATTTTTGTATAGGG
>JAQICZ010000009.1 GCA_027858295.1 Nanobdellota archaeon
TGTATACCATATTAATCACCTCATTTTAATTAATACTTTATAGACGACAAATTATATAAGTCTTGTGTTTTATATACGCTGAATGAAAGTACAATAATTGTGACACAGCCTGCGCTGGGGGCATCGTTTGTTGGAGAATTTTGGGTAGTATTCTAAATTGAGATTGCTTTTCTCGAGTGGACTAATTGAGATTTCTTGAAACCGAGTATTGTTCCTTATAATCTGGGGAGTTATCGATCTAAATATTTACTTGGAGTTGGTAATTGAGTTTTAACGGCTGACCATTGCCAGTGGGCAGTTTTTTAAATTGTATTATCTTAGAATTTCTAAGAAGATGGTGAATGAAAGTATTATTAATTATTTGAGGGAAGGGTTGGCTAGTGGAAATGCTATTAGTTTGCTTCGGAGAACTTTGATTGAAAATGGTTGGCCACAAGATCAGGTTGATGATGCTATTGGAGAAATTCAGGGTGAGAATGTTGCGCGTCCGGGGTATTCTGCTTTGGGTGAGAAGCTTGGACATAAGGATGTTAGTATGAATAGGGAAATTTTGAATAAGAAGAAGCGACCTGTTGGTGTTACTATTGTTGCGTCTCTTCATTGGGTAATTGCTTTGACTTGGCTTTTGGTTTTTGCGTTACCTGGGGTATTATTTTCTGCATTAGCTACTAGTCCTTTTGCAAATATGGGGATGATTGTTGGCTTAATTATTGGAGTTGTCTTGGCGAGTTTTCCTTCTGCTGTTGGAATTGGAATTTGGAAAGGTAATAATGGTTGGAGAATTGTTGGAATTGTGTTTGGATGTATATTTACATTGTTGAGTGTATTTGTTATTTTTACTGTTGGTTTATCTGGTATCATAGGGTTGGCGATGTCAGGTTTTATTGCGGGGTATTTGTTGTTTAGTAAAGAAGCAAAGGCATATTTTAACAGATAATTTATATACTTTCTTTTGTAATATTAATTATGGCAATTGGAATATTGGGTTATATTATTGGTGCTGGAGCATTATACATTTTTTCTGGACTTAAAGTTGTTCAAGAATATCAACGGGGTGTAAAATTTACTCTTGGTAAATTTTCAGGTTTGATGGGACCTGGATTAAAGGTAGTTTTCCCTATTTTTCAAATCTGGGAAAGAGTGGATATTAGAATAAAGACAGTTGATGTGCCTGATCAAGAATCAATTACTAAAGATAATATTACTGTGGGAATTAATGCTGTGATTTATTACAAGGTTACAGATGCTCAAAAGGCGATTATAGAGGTTGAAAATTATAATTATGCTGTTTCCCAATTAGCTCAAACAACTATGAGGAATGTTGTTGGTGAGGTTGAGTTAGATGAGTTGTTAAGTAACCGTGATGATATTTCTGAGAGAATTAGGGAAATTGTAGATAAGGCGACTGATCCTTGGGGGATCAAGGTTGATAGTGTTGAATTGAAAGATATTACTCTTGCTGAAGAGATGAAGAGGGTTATTGGTCGTCAAGCTGAAGCTGAGAGGGAAAAGCGTGCTGCGATTATTAAGGCTGAGGGAGAAGTTATTGCTTCAACTAATATGGCTAAAGCTGCTAATACTTTGGCGTCTGCTCCTGGTGCTTTGCATTTGAGAACTCTTCAAACTTTGAATGACTTATCTAGTGATAAGAGTAATACTATTATTATGGGTGTTCCTTTAGAAATTCTTCGGGCCTTTGAAGATAAGGTTGAGCCTAGAGTTGTTAAGAAGAAGTAGTTTTTTGTAACAATAATAGTTATAAGCATATTCTACTTGTCGAGATTATGTTTGATTTAAAATTGTGGAGTGATGAGGTTTGGAATTCTTTGAGTATTGCACCTGAAATTCGTGAGGCTAAGGATTTAACTCGACGGGTTATTTTATCTCCAGGGTTTAAGGAAATAAATCATAGGATTGATTTAGAAAATTTGCGGAATTACATAACAGAGGATTGTTTTCATAAGGGAATGCAAAAAGGTTAATGGGAGCTGTCTCAAAGTATAATAATAAAGATGGCACAGTTGATTTTTTGGATATGGTTTCAATGTATTATTCAATTAGTCATTTATTTGGAGAAAAGCCAAAGTCTATGGATCTTCATAATTTTATGAAGGAAAATAAATTAGGAAATTTTGGTTATGGTCAATATGAACTTTTGAAGAAATACATTAAGGATAATTTAGGGGATTAGTTTTGTTGTTGTTTGATAAATGAAGGTGTATATCTTTTTGGATGATCCAGAGGAATAAAGTTATTGCAATAAAAAATAATATTTCAAAGAGGCCGGTCATTCCAAATATTATTAGTGTCAAAAAGGGAACCCCAACAGTAAGTATCAAGCCTCTTATTGCTTTTGTTGAAAGTTCTTTATTTATTTCTGAAAGATATTTGGAAAATAAATAAAGCGAGAAAATTAGTGTGATTGCAAAAAATAGTCCATAGATGGCATGCATACTTATGTGGACTGTTCTTAATTCAAAGGGGACAATTTCTTTTGTAATTGTGGGAGTGATTACTGTAAGCACCAATAGGACTCCTGAAGCGTATAGGTATCTAAAGGCTTTTTTATTTTTGAATTGTGTTTTTTTGTAAATTTGGATTATGAAGATGGTCAGGATAATGCTTGTTACTATGCCCCAAATAATGAATCTTAATCTATATTCTAAATCAAACCAATTTCCAATCATGCTAAGAGTATATTTGAATGGGGACTTTCTAATTCCAAAATAAATGGTTAGAAGCGGTATTATGAAGATAGAGAAGATTGTTAAATCTTTGTTAAATTTTTTGTTTAACATTTTAATGTTTGTATCTTCCACGTTTTTCTATAGCTTTCATTTTGTCGAATACTTTTTGTGCTTCTGCTGGGTTGATACTTTTGTAACCTTTTTCAAATTCTGCTAATAGTACTTCCCAGTTTTTGAAATGTTTTGCTTCTAGTGCTTGTTTAAGTAAATGAATGTCTACACCTTTGTCTTCGTATTTTCCGTTTAGGAAACCTAGCCCGAAGTCTATGAAGAAGACTTTTCCCGTAAACTGTTGACTGTCGACTGTTGACGGAACGAAAATCATGTTTGAAGTTGTTAGGTCTCCGTGTATTATGTCTTCGTTGTGTAGTTTTGAAAGTGATTCTCCTATCTGAAGCATGATTGCTTTTTGTTTCTCTTCAGGGTAGGTGTCAAGAGTCAAGGCTAATTTGTCACCTTTGATTTCAGGCATTTTGATGATGTTGTCTTCTTCTTGGTCTTGTGGAATTGGAACTGAAATAATTTCTGCTGCTTTTTTTAGAATTTTTGTTTCAGATTTTGTCCGTTTTTTGATTATTTGTTTGTCAAGTATAGGATGCCTGTAAGACTTCGGAACTCTTTCTTTTATGATTGTGTTTCCTTCTCTTTTGATGATGGCTTCTGCTCCTGCGGATATTATGTTTGTCATAATTTGTGTAAGAAATGGGGGTTTAAAATAGTTATTAGTTGTTGGTTATTAGAGAGTTAAGACAGAAGGTATATTGATATGAAAGGCAGGTTATGTTAATGTTACCCTTCGGGTTCGGTCGTTTGAGCTTGAATTTTTGTTGGTTCGAAGGCCTTGTGGAAAGAATAATTGAAGTCTGGTGAAATCAAGTGTTTTCAGATGAAATCTTTTGGAATTATTAATTCAAATACCTAATTTATTTAGACGTAAAATTAATAAATCAAAAAATCTTTGTCTTATTATGGTGTTTGTTAAGAAATTTGAAGTTGGAATTAACAAATTGGCTGAAAAATTTGAACACTCTCAGCTTAATGAGAAGCTAGCTGTTGGTTCATTGGATAAAGATGTTCGGGACTTTGTGGCTTCTATTCTGAATGCAATGCTTGAGAATTATGAGGATGATGATATTTATTTTGGGCTCGTAGGGGTTTTGGGGGATTTGGTGTTTAAGTTCAGTGATTATGATACAACTTTTAGGATTTGGATTGATTTTGATTTGGATCGTGTTAATGAAATTGGCTCTGGTGTAAAAGAAGAGATAGAAGTCCTTGAAGAATTGAGGGATTATTTTGTTGATCTGAAGTTGTAGGCTGGCAGACCGGAGACAGGACTAAAATAATTGAGTATTTTTCTTTGTATATGCCCACCCTATTCGCACTCCGTGTCGCCAAAATATTTGTATTTGAGGGCGCCAGAAGATGTGAACCCACCCTTTTCTTTCTTTGCAAATTATATTAATGGATTTTTTTGAAGAAATAAGACAGATTAATATAAGTTTAATTATCCCTCGTAATGCCATTCACATTGTAATATGGCTTGCCACAAATTCTGCGGAATTTCTGTATCGGTGCGTGCATGAATTGTTCGATTATAATCACTCAATTGATATTAAATTGAGCAAAGTATTGTTCCTATAATGGGGGGGTAGAGACCTAAATATCAAATTGGTTGTAAGGACAATTAAATTACTTGTTCTTTTTTGTCTTTGACGAAGAAGAATATTGCTAATGATGCGAGGATTCCTATGTCTGTTACCATGCAGTATTTGCAGACTGCGTTGATTATAAAGAATTGTAGGTAGAGAAAATAGATTGCGAAGGCTGAGCCGAGGATTAAACCTGTTTGTATAAATTGTTTTCTTTTTTTTGTTGGCCTTTTATCGTGTAAGAATGTTATTATGAATAGGACCGAAAAGGCAACTAGTCCTAAGTGGGCATTTTGGAATCCTAACGTTGTTTCGTATTGTGAGGTTTGAACTGCATAGCAGCCGTTGTCTTCTTGTCCGCAGGCTTGGTCTATTGGGATGAAAGTTAGAACTACTGAAGCTATTAGACCTAGGGCAATTAGGAATAGGATTGATTTGTATTTCATAGGAGAGGGAAGAGTATATTGCTTTTAAGAGTTAGGGTGTAATTGGTTACTTGAGGTTGAGGGCAAAAATAGAAGGCCGCCCCACCCTCCGGCACTCCATTCCCCCAGTCCTCCGCTCAGGGGATGAAAGGCAGTTCTTATATCTTTTTTTGTGCGGGAAAATTAGATTGTTTTATTCCACTTGTCTAGGAAAAATTGTCTGTAGGAATCTGCTAGAGATTTTGATTCGATTGTTATTGCAGATGGGTTGCTATCAAGGTCTATAAATATCATTTTATTTTTGTATATTGTTATCCCAGTAGGTAAAAATTCATCAACGTATTTTATTTGAGAATGTTTAAATCCCATGAACACTTCTTTTACATATTGTTTTGTTTCTTTTGAGGCTAAGCCTTTTATTTTTATTCCTTTTTCTTCTCTTTTCAGATGATAATTTCTTAGGAATGTTTTTATTTTTTCGTTTTCAAAGCCTTGAGGGTGAACTTGAAAGAAATAGTATTCTTCTCCGCTTTTTAGTGAATTTAGGATATCATCAAATGCAGATTTTAAGCCATTTAGGCCTTCGAATATTTTAGCTGTTTGTTTTTTTGAAATTATTTTTTGTTTTGCTTTTAGTTGTGGAAGAATTTTTATTATCTTTTTCTTTTTTTCTTCCAAAAAAGAGATTATTGTTTCTGGTGGTTCTGCTTGATATTTTTTTATTTTTCCTTCTAGGATGTATGTTATTAGTCCTTTTTTTACTAGTAGGTCTAATGTGTGATAAATTGTGCTACTTTGGAGTTTTGTTTGGTTGATGATTTCCCCTGTTTTTGAGGAGCCTAGTTCTAGGAGTGCAAGATATATTTTTGATTCGGCATTTGTTAATCCTAATTCTTGTAATGTTTGTTCCATATTTTTGTTAAGTTAGCTTATCTTTTAAGGCTTTCCAATATTGGAAAGGAGAAGGATAAAAGTAGGTTGAAATTGGGAGAAGTATGTATAGTGAAAACCACATTGTTAAATTTGAAAATCCATTGGATGAAAGTAAAAATAAATATGTTGAGATGTATATTTATCCCAATAATAATAATAGTCATTATGTTAGAGCTTCATTTGAAAAGATAGAAGATTTAATCAAATACACTTCAAAACTTAACGCATCGATTCTTAAACCTGATTCTCTTTCTGGGGGTTTTGCTGGTTATTCTTTTAAAAAACCTTTAGTAGATTTTATTTATTTTGGAATTTCTATACCTGAAGGGAGTGAAACAATGAAGAATAAAAAGTCTCCTTGCTTTTATTTGGTTAAAGAATTGACTGATTCAGAAAAAGAGAAGTTTTCTCTTGATTTTTTTGAATCTTTTAAGAAAAATTGGGAGGAGAAGTGGAAATGAAAAGGTTGACAAATAAGTTTTTAGATGAAGTCAAGGGTACTGTTGAAAATAGAAGCCAAGAGGAGTTAAAAATTCAGTTAAGTAAGATTGAGGGTATAAGAAATAGTAAAGAAATAAAAGATACTATTAACTGGAGCAGGCATGTTGGTTATATTTTGAATAAAGCTATGGGTGTTATTCCTAAAGACGTTTTGTTGCAATCGTCTATTTCTTCATTGAATAAGAATTTACATAAGATATATAATAATAATTTAAGTAATTCTAATTATTTTCGTTCTTATTATTCTGCTATTGCAAATTCTGATAAATTGTGGGGTGGTTTTTATTTTGGAATTGTCAATCATATTAATACTGAAAAATATGGGTCTGGTAATTTTGCATTGGGAAAAGATGGTGTCTTAAGAGATGGAAGATTTGTAGGTCCAATTAATAATGGCAAAATTATTAGGAGATTTCATTGTTTAAATGAGAACGAGAATGATAGTTCTCAAAGATATTTGAAAACATATCTGAATAATCTTGGAATTAATCAGGATGAATTTTTAGAGGATATAAGTAATAATATAATCAATATTGCCAAGAAAGGTAGAAGTGATGATTTGTTGGTTAAAAAGACATTGGAAGAACTTGGGGTTGCTCCTGATGACTGGATTTCAGATAAATTGAAAGGATGGGATTTTAAAAATGAAAAATAGGGAGATGTTTAAAGGAAAATCTGGTGCGAATTATTTTTCACCGGATCAAGATTTTTATAAAAATGTAGAGGAAGTTATTTCTCAAAAATATGGTGATGAAAGTAAAGCTTATAATTCTATCATGGGAGATGTGGGTACAAAGTTTAGAAATGGGTGGAGATATTCAGGTTCTAGTTTATTTTTTGCAATAGAAGCTAATAAAATTCTTCCCAAGAATCAAAGGATTGCTAGCTTTGACGATTTTTCTGATTTTAAAGATCTTCCACTTTTTGATTATGCTTCTACTCTTTCAACTTATATTTTTCCAGAAATTATTTTGAGAGGTTCTAGAGTATATGCGATGGGAGATGCTAATGATGAAGATGCTAATGATGGGTATCTTTCTTATGGTCCGAGAAGGTCTTGTGTTAATGATTTAGTTAATCAAGTGAAATCCAGAGGATCTTCTTTTTCTCCTTCAAATCCTGTACGAATATCTGATTTGGAGATTATTGTAGATGATAATTCTTATAATGAACTTGGTTTCAGTTTAAAGCTGGGAGAAAAATCAAAAATAGTTAATGATAAAAGATTCGCATATTCTTCCGAGAGAGAATCGATTGATTTTCCAGATGGGAAGATGCATAATTTTGTTAGATTTGAAAATCTTCAGGAAAGAGAGTTTTCGGGTATCTTGTTGGAAAGATTTAGTTATGGAACCAAGGTAATTAAATCATGGGGATATAATTTTTATGGGGGTTGTTCAAGTTGTATAATCCGAGAAGAGGGTGATTAATTAAAAATGGATAAATATTTATTATGTTTTGTTCCATTTATCTAGGAAAAATTGTTTATAGGAATTAGACAATACTTTACTTTCTATTACAACTGCCATTGGTGAATGTTCCCATTCTATTAGGATTATTTTATTTTTGTAGACAACCAATCCTGTTGGGAGAAAATCTTCAACGTATTTTACTTTTGTATTTTTTAGGTTTTCCCAGATTTGGGTAGTTTTTTCTTTTGTTTCTTTCATTGCAAGTCCTTTGACTTTTATTCCTTTTTCTGCTCGTTTTATATGATAATTTCTGAAGAAGGTTATTAGTTCTTCATTGAAGAGGTTTTCTTGATTCATTTGAAAGAAATAATATTCTTCTCCTTTTTTCATAGTTTCTAAAATATCGGAGTAAGCTACTTGTAGTCCTTTGACTCCTTTTAGCATTTTTGCATTTTGTTTTGTACCGCTGATGTTTTGCTTTTGTTTTAAGCTGGAGAGGATTTTTAGATAATTATTCTTTTTTTCTTCGTGGAATTTTAGAAGTGTTTCTGGTGGTTCTGCTTGGTATCTTTTTATTTTTCCTTCTTGAATGAATGTTATTATTCCTTTTTCTATAAGGGCGTTTAATGAGTTGTAGATTGTACTGCTTTGCAATTTTGTTTTTTCTATTAGGATTCCTGTCCTAGAGGGGCCTAGCTCTAATAGGGCTAGGTATGTTTTTGCTTCTGCCTTTGTTAATCCTAAATCTTGTAATGTTTTTTCTTGCATGGAATTGGTTGGTTAGTTTATTATTTAATACTTTCTAGTTTTGGAGAGTATATGGATATAAGGGGCAAAATAGTGGGGAGAGTATGGAGAATAAAGGTAATAGTAATAATTTGGATTATAAAACATATAAGGCAATAGACTCAAAAGGAGATTGGGTGGATGTTTATAGGCATTTTGATAGTTCTCCTTTTGAAAGTATATTTTCGTTTAATCCAAATTATAATGAGAGCATAAGAATTGTTAAAACTAATTTAGATACAGTTGTTATTTCTGGAATGACGCATTCTGAATCTTGGAAAGTGACTCCAATAAATGGTTTGATTAAGATAATTGGTGAGGATAAAAATATACAAGAGACTAAGAATTTTATTGAGAAATTGAAAGATTGGAACCTTTATGAGTTAAAAGAGGGTGATAAAAAATGAATAAGGAAATAATTAAAGCAGAATCAAATGAATTTCAGGATGCAATTTTAAGGTCTGTTAATCATCACAAGGGGCCTTATTTGGTTGATATTCTTGGAATTGATTATTGGATGTTTGAAGAATCTTTTGATCCTGCTTATGCAAAGCCGGCAATGTTGTTAATTAATAATCAGGGGGTTGAAAAAGGTGATGAAGTTTTGGTTCAATTTTCTGGTCCGGGGGTTGATGCTAGGATTGCTTATGAGAATGGGGCTTCGAGGGTGGTTTCTGCTGAGAGGTTTGAGATGCCTTGGATGTGTTCTAGATATAATACATTAAGGAATAACCTTGAGGGGAGTATTGATAATCGTTTAGGGGATTTGTTTGATTGTGTTGATGATGAGAGGTTTGATTTGATTTTGGCGAATCCTCCTTTTAGGAATATGATTTCTGAGGGGAAGGTTGAATCTGCTTTGAGGGATGAAGGATATGTGACTTTGAAAAGATTTTGGAAAGAGGTTGGAGGTTATTTGAAGGAATGTGGGAGGGTTAGAACTGTTTTTTCAGATGTTGGTGATATGGATTATTTTTATTCTTTGGCTAAGGAGAATGGTTTTGATTTTAGGATAGTTGCTAAGGAGAAGTATGCTTCTAGTGTGAGAGTTGAGGTTGCTGAGTTTTGGAGGAGAGGATGAAAGATATAGAAAAAATCAATAATTTGGAAATTATTTTAGGAAATTCATTTATTTCTGGTAGTGAATTTGGTTCTGTTTTGGATATCGATAATTCAGATATAGACATTAAAGAGTCAATGAAAGTGTTATTTAATTATTTTCGTGGGGAATTTGCTTTAAATCAGAATAGATTTCAGTCAGCAAAAGAAAATTTTGATTACTTAAATAAGGAGATGATTAATGATCCAGAATTTTATACAAGAATGGAATCTCAGATTATAACAAATAATCTTTATGAAAGAGGTAAAGATTATTATCACTTTCTATCGACTGTTAAAGAAGTGGGGTTTAAATTTAAAGATAGTCTTTTGTTAGAAGTTGAGGGAGTCATAAAAGAAGCGGCTAATAGGTATAATGATTTTTCTTAAAAGACATATTACTAAAACCTCATCTAGTTTTTTGAAATATAGATAAATTTTTACGAGTTTTTGCATTTGTTAAGTATATTTCTCTTTTGTTTATCATTTTGCAGATAATTATTTAAGTTTGAATTATTATTTCTTATTATGGAAGAAAAGTTTTTAATTTACAAGTCATCTGCCGAGGATGTTAATATTAATGTTGTTTATCGTGACGAGACTATTTGGGCGACGCAGAAGGTTCTGGCTGAGTTGTTTGGGGTTGACAGAACCGTTGTGACAAAGCATTTAAAATCTATTTTTGAAGGTGGAGAGTTGAATGAAAATTCAGTATGTGCAAAAAATGCACATACTGCAGAAGATGGTAAAAAGTATATGGTGAATTATTATAATCTTGATGCGATTATTTCTGTTGGGTATCGTGTGAGTTCTGAGAAGGCGACGAAGTTTAGGATTTGGGCGACTTCTGTTTTGAAGGATTACATGGTTAAGGGTTATGTTTTGGATAAGAATAGGCTTTCGAATGGGAAGCATTTTGGTAAGGATTATTTTGATGAATTGGTTGAGAACATTAGAGAGATTCGTGCGAGTGAGAGGCGGTTTTATCAGAAGATTACTGATATTTATGCAACTGCTGCGGATTATGATTCTAATAGTGAGGTTACTCGTAAATTTTTTAGTGTTGTTCAGAATAAGTTGCATTTTGCGGTTCATGGGAAGACGGCTTCGGAGTTGATTGTTGATCGGGCTGATTCAGGTGAGGTTAATATGGGGCTTTTTAGTTGGAAGAATTCTCCGAAGGGTAAGGTTTCTCCAAGTGATGTTTTGGTGGCTAAGAATTATTTGAATGAGGAGGAGTTAAATGAGTTGAATCGTATTGTGAATATGTATTTGGATTATGCTGAGGACAGGGCCAAGAAACAAATTATTATGACTATGGAGGATTGGGTTTTGAAACTGAATGCTTTTTTGGAGTTTAATGAGAGGGATGTCTTGGAGAATGCAGGGGATGTTTCTAGTGAAATTGCTAAGAGATTTGCTGAAGGTGAATTTGATAGGTATAGGGTTTTGCAGGATGAGGTTTATGAGAGTGATTTTGATTTGGTTTTGAAAGAGAGTTTGAGTGAGTATAGTGGGAAGTGATTTTATTTAGTTATTGCAAAATGAATTTTTTTTGATAGTGTTTCTGATAAGTTATTTATAATATTTTTATTATTGCAAAGATTCCTTTTGGAATTTTTGTTAATTCGCACTCCGTGAAATCTTTCTTTAAATCGAGGGGGCTTTTGATTTATTAGAAAATTTCAGAAGATGCTCACCCTCCCCATAAATCCATCTCAGCTTTTTACTTTTTGGAATGGCGCTGATATTCAATATTCGAACTTCGTAAAAGCTTCTTTAAATCTCTGGCACTTGAGATTTGTTGGAACTTTCAGAAGATTCTCACCCGCCCGGAACGACGAGTTTGATTATCTGATTTCTGTTTGGAATTTAATTTTTTGGCAAGGTTGTATTTCTTTTGACTGCTTTGTTAATCTTATTGTTATTTGTACACACCGCGAGGGATAATGATATTATCAATTAGTGATTTTTTTTGCGAGGTTCTATTAAATAATTAACTGGCCTATTCGCCGAGAGTTATCACCTCTTTTTAGAGGTTGATTTTTTCCAGAAGAATTCGAATTGTTTTTGATTTGCAAGGAAGAGGTCTTTGTCTTTAACTATGAATGCTAATGGTTTTTCTGAATATATGAAGGTTGCAATTTTCCCATCAAATAGAATGGTTTCTGTTATTTGGTTTAGTTCTTTTGGTAGAGTTTTTATTTGAACGTTTTTATTTTTTTCAAGAGAAGATATTTCTTCAAAGTTGGAGTTAACTAATAGTCTTTCTTTTATTTTTTTGTCCTTTATTTTGCTGTTGTAATTTGCCCAGAATGTTTCTCCTAATATTTCTGTTGACTTATTTGTCATTCCAAGAACCCAATTTTCTTTTGCTTCAAGTATTTCTGATAATACCTTTTTCATACCCTTTATACCTCTGAATATTTGAGCATCTTGTTCTTCTGAATTATCTTTTTTTAGTTTATTTATTTTCGGGATTAATTCTTTCGCTGTCAGCATGTCTTTTTCTATTGACTCTTTTTTCTTCTCTAAAAATTCTAATATACTATTTGCATCTTGAGCTCTAAATGTTTTTTTTGATTCATTGGTAATGTATGAGGCAAGTCCTTTTTCTATTAGTTTTTCTAAATTGTCGTATATTATGTTTCTGTGAACTCCGATTTGTTTTACTAGTTCTGAAGCTGTTGCTGAGCCAAGTTTTAGGAGCCCTAAATATACTTTGGCTTCGTTTCTGTTCAATCCGAGTTTCTCTAAGTCTTTTGAATCCATAAAAAAGATAGAATATTTGTTTATTTAAAGATTGCTGTCATAAGTTATTGCAACAGATTATTATAAGGAGGCCCCTTTTGTTAATATTAGTTTATTGATAGCTTTAATAGAACTACAATGGAGGAAAATAAAAAAATGAAAAAGATAATAGAGAATATAATGGAAACTGTTATACCAGGCGTTGCAGCAGTATGTTTGACTGGAAGTTTGTTTGGGTTGGCATATCTAGCTTCACCAAAAGTAGAAGTTGAGCCAGAGAAACAAGTAGCTCAATATGTTCCAAAAACTAGGGCTGAAAAATTGAATTCAACTTGTTGGTATCTTTATGAAAAAGATGAGAAAGGGAATCCTGATGTGATTGTTACTCCCCATAGGAATAATTATTATGGGACTAAGGGACCAATTTATGTTAGTGGACAGGGTGACTTGGAAGGGAAAAAGATTTTTGATTTAGCAAAAGATTTAATTGATTATAAGAATGATCTTTCAAAGGTGGCTGGTTCTGAACAAAAGTTTCCTTGGCTTTGTAGAGTAGATGATTTTGATGGAGATAGTATTGCTGATAAGATTTCTTGGCCGAGGATGGGAGAAAATATGCCTGTTTATGAAAAGCCTTTTAGCTCAGAGATTCAAAAGAAAGCAAATAAAGTGGTTTTGTTGGAGAATCAAGTTTTGGCTTATGTGATAAACAAAAAGTAGTATTTGTTAATCTGATTATTATTTGCACGCACTGCGAGGGATAATTGTATTATTAATCGGTCGTTTTTGCGTGGAATTTATTTTATTGATTTACCAACGACTGGCCCGCCCTATTCGAACTCCGTGTCGCAGGTAGTTTTATAATTGAGTGCGCCAGAAGATTCTCACCACCATCTAGTTCAACCACCTCCGCCCAACGGATGAAAGGCAGTTATCACCTCTTTTTGATAAAAATCAACTTGTTAGTTTTTTCGCTTTTATCATAAAAAAAGCTAATATGAAAATAAAAATTATAGATGACATCATGAACAGTTTCTGGAGAAAGCTTCCAGTAGGAAGTTGAAATGCATTATATATAATGTAGATAAGTAGTTGTGTAAATGCCGCTCCAAATAAACCATATGTTAGAAAGCGAATAGAGTTATTGTTATCTAGATGTCTTTCATTTTTTTTTACATTTCCTAAAAAGTTTAAACCTTTTATTGTAATCCTAAATCTATCTTCAAGAAATCCTTTTGTTTTTTTATTGTTGTTAAATCTATAAAAAGATAGTTTTTCATTGTCTTCTTCAATATATTCATCTTGTAAGCATAATTTAGAAATTCTATCTATGAAAAAGAATTCATTTAATAAAATAGATTTTTGTCTAAGTTCTGAGTCTAAATCTTTTTCTTGTAGATAATTTAATAAATCAATGATTGATTCATGAATTGTTTTATTTTTTTGATTTTCAACTATTTTTTGAATTTTTGTTTTTTTCATTTTAGCTCTCCCTAAAATCTCATCTTACCCTTTCCGCCACGGGCCATTTTCTTCATCATCTTTTGCATTTTTTTGTCGTCCATTCCTTCAGACATGTCCATGCCTTGGGAGCTTTTTACCATTGATGAGAGCATGTCGTATTGTTTTAGGAGGGCACGGAGTTCGGAGTTGGGGCGTCCTGCTCCTTTGGCGATTCGGCCGATTCTTGTTGTATGTTTTTGGATTATTTCGGGGTTTTCTCTTTCTTGTTCTGTCATTGAGTTTACTAAATGTTCCCAGTTCGCTACTTTCTTTTGTTGTTCTTCTAATTGTGATTTGTCGATTTTTGCCTTACCCATTCCTGGTATCATTGACATCATTTTGTCCATTCCGCCCATTGAACTCATTGCTTTTACTTGTTCTACAACATCTGTTAATGAGAGCTTTCCTTCTTTTAGTTTTTCTTCAATGCTCTTTTGTTTTTTTTCGTCTGTTACTGAACGGATTTTTTCCATTAGTGATTCTAAATCTCCCATTCCTAGAAGTCTTGAGAGAAATGATTCTGGATTGAATTTTTCGATGTCGTTTATTTTTTCACCGTTTGTAATAAAGTAGACTCCTGCGCTTGTTTCTGCACATGCTGTTAGTGCTCCACCACCTTTTGCTGTTGAGTCCATTCTTGAAACGATAACTCCTGTGATGTTTAATGAAGCTGAGAATTTTTCTGCTTGGTTTTTTGCGGCTTGACCGATGTCTCCGGGCATTACTAGGATTGTTTCGTCTGGTTTTATTAGTTTGTTTAGTCCTTCTATTTCTTCTACTAATTCTTTATCTAAATCGTGACGACCGGCTGTATCTACAATTACTAAATCAAAGTCTTTTAGCTTTGGTTCTATTTGTTTCCAGTTGCCAATTGCTGAATCGTTTTCTGGGATAGTAAAGACTGTTAGATTGTGTTGAATTCCTAATTGTTTAAGTTGTTCTTTTGCTGCTGGTCTCCAAATATCCAGTCCAACCATTGCAACTTTTTTTCCTCTTTTTTGGAAGTAGTTTCCTAATTTTGCGGTTGTTGTTGTTTTACCTGCGGCGTAAAGTCCGCACATCATAATTCTTGTTTGGCCTTTTTCTTTTAGAGTTAGTTCTTTCTTCTCTCCAAGGATTGTAACTAGTTCATCGTGTAAGATTTTTATTATATGTTCTTTTTTTTCAATTCCTTTGATTTTTTCATCAAGTGCTGCTTTTTTGATGTTTGTTGAGAGTTTCTTTACAAGAAGTATGTTTACGTCTGCTTCGATTAGAGCTCTTTGAAGTTCTCGGACGATACCGTCAACTAGATTTTTGTCTAAGAAGATTGCGTTTGAAATCTTGTCTGTTGCTTTTTTTAGTGCGTTTCCTAGTTTTTCTAGCATTTTGAATTTGAGGTCAGATTGAATGTCTGATTATATAGAATTAAAGGGAATTTGGGTTTTATATGGTTTATGGGGCTTAATTCTGAGCAAAATAGTTCATCATTCTTTCTTTTTGGGTATGGATGTAAGTTTCAAATTTATTGGTTTTGAAGTTGACAACCATTTCGGGTCCTGAGTTGTTGGCTATTACTTCCTGGTAGGCTAAGCTTCTTCCAGGTCTTGTGATGGCTTCAGTTAATTTGAGTGGGACATAAATTGCATTTTCAATTGCATAATTAACATATTTGTTTTCGACTGTAAATTCTGTTATGAGTTCTGCGGTTTGTTTTGGCATTTTTCTTACGTCTGCTTCATAATCGTCAATTGACATTTTTGGAGAATTTGTTAAATAGCCTTGAGTGTTTTTGTAATTAAAATAATTTGCACCTACAGCTATGGCTGTGATTAGCGTTCCTCTAATTAGTGATTTTCTTAAAATCTTGGATAAGTCCCTTATTTTTAACCATCTGGCAGAAATAATACTGTTGATTATTTCAATTTATTCTAGGTAATTTGAGAGAAAGTGTAAATTATTGTTTTTTGAATTAGCATTAAGATTTTTAAAATAGTTTTTCTTTAATTTTGAGGAGGTATAAGATGGCATTAGGTGAAATAATTGGAATCATTGCGTTAATTTGTGCAATCTGGGTTATTTACGATGTACTTGTTAAGAATAAAGGTTTGAGTACATTAGCAAAAATTATCTGGATTATTTGTGCAGTTCTTTTTAATATTGTAACAGCAATAGTTTATTATTTTTTATATAAGAAATAATTAGATTTTGTGAATTTTTTATTGTTTTCTAATTAGGTAGTACACTCCAATCAACATAGCAATTGAGGGGTAAATCCAGATGTTTGGTATGTTTTGGCCAAATAGTAATGCTAATTTTGCGGAAGTTATTTGGTGGCTTAGTGGTAATATTTTAGCTAGTGTTTGAGTGAAGGCTGGCATTGTTTGAAGTGGTGTGAATATTCCGGAAAGTAGCATTAAGGGGAAGGAGATTATTAATGAGAAGAGGATTGCGATTCCTTCGTTATCTGAAATTAGGCCGATTAGTAGTCCTAATAATGTGTTTGTTATTCCGATGAATAGGATTAGATTGATTACTCCTGGGATTGAGATGTTTAGGGATGCACCGTAGATTAGGAATAGGAGAGTGATTAATACAAATTGTGCGATTGTTAATCCAATGAAGAAAGTTACTTTTGCTAGGATATAGTTTATTGGGTTTGAGGAGGATTTTACTCTTGTTAGGAAATTTGTTTTTTTGTCGTAGATGATTGAAGTTGATGAGAGCATTAGTAAAATAAATAAGGCGATTATTGGAAGTACGAAAGTTATTCCAACATCTTTTGCAGTTGTTTCTGTATATATTGGTTGGTGGTAAGTCCAGAGTGGATTTACTAAAAATTCTGTTTTTATGTTCTCAATTTTTTTAACGCTGTTATCAATTTTGTCAATTCTTTTTTGAATGTATTTTGATTCTGGAATTTCTTTAATTGTATCTATTCCGTTTCTTAATTCGGAAATTTGATCTTGAATCTCTACATTCATTTTGTCAACAATTTCTCTTTCGAACGGTTCTAGAGATTGGTCGATTTTCCAAGCCATTAAGTTGGCAAAGGCGAGATCTGTGTTATCATAGTATATTGTGATATGGGATTGTGTTAGATTTTCTAATGCCGCTGTAAAGCCTTTTCCAATTGAAATCCCTAGTGGATATTTTTGTTTTTTAACTGCTTCTTTTAGATTGTCTATGCAATTTTCTTGGTCCAAGAAGACTGCTTCGAAGCCGTTCATATTTGTGAAGGCCATTCTTGTTTGTTCTGTATTGTCAAAGTCGCAGACACCAACTTTAAGTTCATATTGTGAAGGGTTTAGGATTAATAGGAATAGGAAGGCGATGATTAATGGTAGGGCTATTGAAAGGTAGAGGTATTTTTTTCTTCTTACCAGTAGGAGTGTGTCTTTTTTGATGTATCCGTAAAATTTTGTTATTGCTTTCATTGGCTAGTTGTTGGTTATTGGTCTTTAGTTGTTAGTGTCTAATAACTAAATACTCTTCTATTCCTTGAGGAATATCTCATCTAAGTTTGGTTCTCTTAGACTGAGCTCTTCGTAGGATAGGTTTAGTTTTTTGAATAGTCTTGTTAGTTGATCTCGCGTATTTTCGCTTTCTAGAGCGAACATTATATATTTGTCGTAATGGTCTAGGATTGGAATTCTTTTGATGTAGCAGTTGTCTTTGATTTGTTGCAGGTTTTCTTTTGAAAGATATGCGAATTTAACTTCAAAGATGTATTTAATTTTTAATTTTTCTTTTAGTTTCTCTGGTTTTCCTGTAAAAAATACTTTCCCGTTTTTCAGAATAATTATTCTGTCTACGTGTTCTTCTGTTTCTGAAAGAAGGTGTGATGTTAAGACGATTGCTTTGCCTTTCTTTTTCATTGATTCTAGGAAGTGCCAAAGGAGTTTTCTGTTTTGGAAGTCTAGGCCAACGAAGGGTTCGTCTAGGATTAGGAATTGGGGGTTGTGCAATAGGGAGAGAATTATATTTAATCTTACTTTTTGTCCGCCTGAAAGTTCGTCTGGTTTTTTATCTAGGTCTTCATTTAATTTTAGAAGTTCTAGTAATTCTTTTGCCTTTGTCATTGCTGTTCTTTCTGATATTCCGAGATTTAGTCCAGCTAGGTTTATGTTGTCCTTTATTGAGAGGTCTGGAATCATTGAAAGTTCTTGAGGGACGAAGCCTAATTTGTTTTTATTCCAAGTTTTGTTTTTCCCGAAGATTTTGATTTTACCTTTGTGAGATTTTGAGATAATTCCTGAGATTAGTTTTAGAAATGTGGATTTCCCGCAGCCTGATTTTCCTATGATTGCTGTTATTGAGGCTTCTTTAATCTCTAGGGAAATATCTTGTAGAACTGCCTGTTTCCCGTAGGAGAATTTTACTTCTTGAGTCTTTAGGGGTGTATGTTTTTTCTTTGGTTTTTTTGTTAAGAATTTTGGGAGTTTCATTGTATTGGAGGGAAGGGATTGAGATTTTTAAGGGTTGGGGGTGGTTTTGGGTTGTATTCTATGTTGTTTTTAATTAATGCAAAAATTCCTCTGGGAATTTTTGTTATTCCCTCCCGCAATTCATCTCAGCTTTTTGTTTTTTGGAATGGCGCTGATATTCAATATTCTAACTTCGTAAAACCTTCTCACCCACCCTGAACGAAGAGTTGAATTATCCCTCGCGGTGCGTGCATGGGGTTAGTTATATAAAATATGTAGAATTAGTTATTTTATGGTTGGTAGAAAGAAAGTTGTAAAAAAGAAGGCTCCTGTTTCCAGAAAGAAAGTTGTTAAAAAAACAGCTTCTCCTACAAAAAAAGTGGTGACAAAGAAAAAAACTACTGGTTGGGGGAGAGGATATGCTAGGCGAACTTGAAACGAGTGCCCTTTCTTTAGTGATAAGCGTTTTCTCTTTTATAATCTTCTCAATTTCTGTATTGATTGTTTATATGACTTTTAGAAATAATGAAAGATTCCATAGGCAAAAGATGTTAAATGAGATTGTTTCTGAAGAAAGAAGATTGAAAATAAAATTGAATGAATATCAGGAAAAGATAAGAAAAGCAAGTTCACCTAAAGAAGTAACTAATTTTTGGAATGAACATGATACATTGTTGTTTAATTTTTATGAATACGTTTCTTTGTTAATATTAAATGATTCCTTGCCATTGATAGTTACTAGAGATTATTTTAGGAGGATCTTTGTTGATGTCTATGCTTCGTTTTCTTCTAAGGAGACTTTTTTTGGTCAAGATGACATTGAAAGAAAAGATTATTCAAATTTGATTAAGTTGTTCATGCTTTGGGACATAAAGGAGTTATATAATAAAATTTATAGAGAATAGTTATTCCTTATATGGAAAAGAGATAAATTAAGGTGAAGAATAGTATTTGTACTATTTTGAGAAAGGCATTAATTAAATTTCTTAAATCTTTGGAACTACTTCCTAAAATTTAGTCTACTCATTTTACGGAGTCGAGTATTTTTTTTGTTTAAGGTAAATTGCAGAGCTATTTATCAGTATTGATATATTAAATTATCGCTCCGGCGGGGACATGAAGGGTGTTT
>JAQICZ010000052.1 GCA_027858295.1 Nanobdellota archaeon
TATGGAAAAACGAAATTCTCAGGTAGATAAAATAATTGGAAAATATTTTATTGGAGAATTTGTTTAAAGGGTGTGACTTCAATAAGAAGACATGTCAAATTTTTGTGATTATTTTCTTGAATTTATTATATGAATCTTAAGTTTTAGAGTTTAGCTACAATTTGAATTATAATTATTTCTTTATTATTTTTATATTCTGTAATTCTTTATTTGAATTAATAATGTCTTTACTATTTTTTTTAGTAACGACCCGCTTTTTCAATCTTTTTTCAATATCTATCCTTGCGCTCCCTGCAACATCTCCACCAACCTTCGCGACATCTAAACTTTCACTGAATCCTTCTAGATCTTCTTTTTTAGAAATTTCAGTCGTTGTCACTTCTGCACGCATTTTCAACCCGTGACAATTTGTCACGGTTTCGTTGCCCTCTTCAATTAAACGCTGTTTTAGCTTTCTCCAGTAAGATGCCATATCAACACTTCCACTCAAAACACCAACGACATCAACAACAGAATAATATCAATCTTGACCGTCCCAAATTCTACGAATTTTATTTCCTTCAAAAATCATTAATTTACCATCGACCATTAAATACGATAGTTAATACAAGTTAAAAACATATAGCTTAACCTATTAGTTATAACAAATGATCACTCAGAAGCTTTTTTCTAAATCTTAATTTTCTTAAATTATGAATTATGGTTTTGCCATTAGGCATTTTCTTTAGTTTTTCATATTTTTCATTAGCATTGATTATTTGAGAATTGATAAAAGAAGTGTGTTGCTCTTGCCAATCCTTTGGATTATTTTTTACAAAGGTTGCCCACCTAATAATTTGCTTTTCTCTTGAAATTTTGTTTTTTGTTCGTTCGGAATTCATTTTAACTTTATATCCTTTATTTTTTGCTTGTATTTTTCAATATACTCAGAATCAAGTTTTCCTTCATAGATTATTCTTAGATATTCTGCATCTTCTAAATCCTTTTCTGACTTTAAATATTCTTCTTTAAAGGCAATCGCCTCTTCTATTTTTGGGAAAAAAATATCAAGACCTGTGAATTCTATTTTTCTTCTATTAGTGAATTGTTCTTCATCTAAGGAATCCTTTGCAAATTTAACTTCCATATTTGGGATTTCTATATCTTTCCAAGAATATCTTACATTGTCTCCATCCTCTAAAAAATGGTATATTTCTTCAACATCAGAAGGATATAAACATTCAAATCCAGATTCAAGTAATTTTTTATGCATTTTATCAAAATCAAAAAATGGGATTTTTTTAATCATAATATCTACGTCTTCTGTACCACGACTACGGCCATGAGAAATAGCAACAAATCCAGAGACTATTATGTATTTAGAATATTCATTTACTACAGCACAAAAATCTTGAGTAAATTTATTTAAAATATTTAAATCTGAAACTTCTCTTTTCATAAACTAAACAGAAGAGAATGATATATAATTATTTCTTTTTTTTAGCAACTGTTTTCTTTTTGAACTATTCGAAAATTTCTAACAGTTCCGTCTTCAATCAATTCCTTAGACTGAAGAATGTCCCTCAAATGGTAATTAATAGTATTTACCCCTACCCCGAATAATTGAGCAAGAACTTTCTGTGTTGCCCAAATAGTTTCATCACGGAAAATAATATTAACACTAATCTCTTCCTTAGATGACTTATAGATTAAGAACTTATTACTCTCCATATATAATCTAGACTACCTAATTTTATAAATATTCGGCAGATGACTTACAGTTCAGAGACATTAATATCAGGGCCGTTGAATTGGTATAAAGGCATAGCTAGCTAATGATGAGCAGAGTAGTTGAATTATAACCAATTTGTTTAAATTAGATAGTTTATGTTTGCTAGCACAGGGGAGAATGTTATGTTTTTATTGCTGAGCGAAGTCAAGGTATATTGAATGGCCGATTAGTATGATGAGCCGTTTAATTAATACAAGGACATACTTGGCTCGTTATTAACAAAGTCTAACACAAAAAATTTTAAGTGAAGTAGATTAATTAAAAACTCTAAATTTTTGGAACTACTTCTTAAAATTTATTATATCAATTATAAACTTTAGGGTTTAGGTATTTATCTTAATGTTGTTAGAATAAATCTTCAGAAATTACTTTTTCTTTTTAGAAGCTACTTTCTTTTTAGAAACTTTCTTCTTAGCTACTGGCTTCTTTTTTGCAATTACTTTTTTTGTTGAAGATTTTTTGATTGTTGAAACTTTCTTTTTTGCAATTGCTTTCTTTTTTTTGTTTGCCAAAGCAATGTAGATTATTAAAATCAATAGCACTGCTGCTGCCAAATTTTTCCAAGTAAAGAAGCTTAATTGGATTTGTGCTGGACAAGGGATTGTTTTTGATCCGTCCTGACAATTAAAGTTTGAACCTAAGGGGTCATAATGCCAAACTCCGGTTGGGGTTTCCACACAACCTGAAACTACATTATTAATTGCTTCACAAGATAATTTTGAATTATAAGTATTACCTACTCCCCAATTCCAAGTTGCATTCCAGACTATATTCAAGAAGCCATCTGAACAATCATCACTTGATTGGTCTTCATCAAAGCCACAACCACCGACTACTTTACCATTGTAGGAGACTTCTTTAAAACCATAGCAATGAACTGGTTTTGCTGCGTCCCATTTACAAACTGGAACTTCATCTGCAAGAATTGAAGAAACACTTACAGATGCAACATTTTGGGCATCATCTTCACATGTCGACTGAGTTAAATATTCACTACAGCTAGTTGGTAGAGTTGGACATACTGGACAACTTCCACCACAATCTTTTCCGGCTTCGTCACCGTTCTGAGCACCATCATTACAAGTTGGGGCGTCTCCATTTATAATATCAATTTCTATCATTCCATAAGTATAATCTTTACTATCTTCACTATCAACTTTGAAAATAAATTTATAAGTTTGTTGTAAAACGGATCTTTCAGGCAAACCAGTAAAATCAATATTTGATAAAGTCCAATCATAATAATAGTTACTACCAGCTACAATTCCTGAAGCTGTTCTGACTGGATCATTTGCACTTGCGGAATTATATTCTTCTATGTCAAAAGTTCCTGGACTTGCTGATTTATTTTCTAAAAAGACCCTATAAGTTTTTCCAATAATATTTGCAGCATCAATTGTTAATACTGATGAGCCCACAAGAGTACCATTTGCGTATGTCCATTTTAGGTCTTTTGCTGGTATAGCGGCAGGACAATCGTCTACACAATTTGCAGTTGTTTCTCCGCAAGTAGAATCACAAGTGCCATCATTATTACAAGCATCGCAAGTTCCACCTTGGTCTGTACAGGTCTCACCAGGGAGGTCTAGATTACCATTTGCACAAAGTACTGTACAAACACCCTTATCTGTATTACATTCTGGGTTTGTATCAGCATCACCACAAGTTTCTCGTGAGTCTTCATTCTTGTCACCACAATAATGCCCTAATTCTGTAACATTCTGACAATCGGTGGAGCAAGAGACACAAAAAAGAGCAGATGCAAAATTATAAGGTGGATTACAAGAATCTCCGTTTAATGTATCACCTAAATCACATTGTTCGCCTTCGTCAGCGTCAAGCTCACCATTGCCACAGCAATCAGTTCCTGAACATGTTGGAACTATAGATGATCGCATATCAGTTACTATTAATGGATTTGTCATACCACCTGGACCAAAACCATAGAAGGTGTAAGTGTCTTGGCCTAAACCATTAACTTCTGGATTTGCAAGCTCTAAATCTGCTTCTGAAATTGTCCATTCATAATAATGAGTTGAACCTGCAGTTACTATTGGAGTGACAGCGTCATCTATCATGTTGTATGCTCCCGATCCATCATCTTCTTTAATTTGTAAAAATGTAAACGTCAAATCATAATTTGTTACAACTAATGAAACTGTTGGCCATTGGGTTGTTGTTATTGTTTCTTCAGTAATGTCTAGATTGTTTTCATACATCCAGTTTATTGCTGCTGTTGGTTCTGCTGTATAGTTACATGTTGTTGTATCATTTACTGTTGTTAAAGACCATGAGCCTGAGGAACAATCGTAAAGGTCGTAGGTGTTGAAACATTCTTGTGTGTCTGTGCAAGCTGTCTCTGGAAGGTCTGCGTTTGTACAATCTGTTGCTGCTGGTACACATCTACCTAGAGTGCCTGGTGAAATTTCTGCGCAATATCCGCTTACACAATTTTCGTCAGCTGTACATGCTGCGCAGTTTGCAATCTTTGTTGGGGTTGAGGAAACACAGGCACCATTTTGGCAAACACCATCTTGCTCAAAACCAACACTAGAAACATCACTATCACAAGGCTCATTTTCAGAAGTGGAAACAAAAGAACAAGGCGTAAAAAAAGTATGAGCCAGAGAATTATTAACAACCTCCCCAACAGCACAAGTCAAACCATCATCTCTAGAATTTGCACAAACACCATCATTTGAACCATCAGAATCAACATCACAAATATCACCAGCAATTTTACCAGAACAAGGATCAGTTACAGTTA
>JAQICZ010000054.1 GCA_027858295.1 Nanobdellota archaeon
CACTTACCTGGGGAGGCCTTGTCAACCACGAGCTGGTTATGGCAGTGGGCTTTTAGCTCACTGGCCATCTACTCGATTAGGCGCTGGTATTCTTAATTTCAACGAGCAATTCTTTGTCAAATATTTTAATTAAGTCTGGCAGTGTAATACAATCAATTTCAAGTACAGAGCAAATACTAGGTATTTTTTTGAATAATTTATTGTCATTATTCGTATTAGTTTCTTCCGTTACGACCGTTGTATCTCCACCTAATTTAATATCATTCATCGCTTTCAAAATTATTCTAGCATCTGCAGATTTGATAAAATCATTAGTTAAGCTTTCAATTTCATAATCTTCTAATTGACGCCTTTGAAAAGAATTGGAAAACTGATTTTCAAGTAGGTTATAGAATTTCTTAGTAGGAAGAATATCTGATGTCTTTGTAATACAATCTTTACTTATACTTAGTATATAATCAAGTTCTTCTACAACAATCTTTTTAGCAACAAATGAACACTCAGAAGAGACCTCGCTAATTAAAATAAACTCTTCCTTATCAATCTTGTCTTTAAAGAATTTATAAATGGTAGAATCAAAGTCGAATGGCTTATAATACCTAACTAATGATACCCATGTGCTTGTGTCAATAATGTACTTCATTAGATATATCGGTCAATTTTTTCAGGTTTGATATTCAGCTTTCTGCAAAAATCATATTCGTTTATGGTTCCTCCTTGGAGTGCAACTTGAAGAGTATTTATGAATAGAGGCGAATTTATTGGTTTAGGAACAGAACCACCTCTCTTAATCCCTGATAGTTTATCTATTTCCTTCTGTTTACTCTCCTCTTCAATTCGTCTCTTATAAATTTCATCCAATTCATCCTTAACGTTTTGATAGCTTTTAGAAGAAATCTTGTTAGAATACAATAATCTAGTAAATAAAGCTAATGTACTCAAATTTGTTTCTCTAGATATCTCTTGTATTAAATCAAAATAGTAATCGTTAGAGGCATTGGCATAATCAATCTTCTCTAAGGTTTCAGAATGCTTTCCAACCAAGAAAAAGTATGAAAATTCATTACACCACTTTTCTATTTTACTCAAATTTTTTTTTGATATGGAATTAACTTCAACCTCTTCAATTTCTTCTTCATTTAGAAGGTAATGACCTAATTCATGTATAAGAGTAAAAATCTCTCTTCTAAATGATTTCTGCTGACGTTTCAATACAATAACGTTTGGATTTAAAAAGAAACCATTAATATTTGCTGTATCTTTTTTGTTCCATGTTTCAATAAACTCAAAAACAAGAACGTTATTATCTGCAAAATTAGATATTAAACCTTTTAAGAAATCTCTTAAAACTAGAGTAAATTCTTTAGGATATAATTTTTCTCTAAGTTTTTCAGCTACTACTTTAGGATTATCATTCAATGTAAATATTGGAATTATCCGTTCGAATTTTATATCTGCTAGCTTAGAAATTGCTGATAATGAAATCTTCAAATCCTCAAACTCATTGACAATTTTCTTAGCCCCTATATTTAGGTCTGAATTAAACTTATCTTTTCTGAAAAATATACTTGCATCTTTATTTTCAATAATAGCCTTAGGGTTTAAATAAAACTCTAAGCCTTTATTAAACAGCTTATCAATGCGTTTTAAATTGCTTAACTTGATTTCTTCGCCAAATATATCATCCTCTTTTAATGGATTTTTTAATCCAACACTAACCTTAACTAAGAAATCGGATATGGATAACCGATATAGTTTTATAAGGTATTTAAGACGCGATATGTTATGTTCTACTTTCAAGAATTTTCCCTTTTTTTCTTATAATACAAAATTACTACAAATCATTAAGCTTTCCTACTCGCTCATACTTGCCACCAACTTGTATATATACGTAATTTTGTCCACTTTTTTAATGTTATTATGATCATCAATTGTGAATATAAATTATGCAAAAGCTAAGATAATCATATTTGTGTAGAATTAAGAATTGTCATTAAAGAGTAATAAACTTCTTGTTGTTGGTATATATGCTTAACATGTTTGGAGGCGCTTGTCTTGATTCAATAGGCATCGGAGGAAGGAATACGCACTTACCTGGGGAGGCCTTATCAACCACGGGCTGGTTATGGCAAGGAGTCAGCAGAATTCATATTAGCTAATGGAAACGAGCTGCAAATAGAAACTGCAGAGGTCTCACAGTTTAGTGAAGAGAGGAATGTTAAGCCGTTCGATAACCACATGTTTCAAGGCATAGTCGTTCATGGGTGACCGATTCCCTAGATGAGCCTACGGTCTGTGGTTATGGACAAGGTGTAACGGGTGAAAAGAGCTGTTGTGCTGCTTGGCAAACCGTGAATACGAGACCCGTATCCCGATGTACATCGGGAGTGGTCCCGAAGCTAGTTCGGGATAAATAGTGAGAGGCGCACTGGTGGGGCTACAATCCCATCAGCCGTCTACTCGATTATAGCCAAGTGCTTTATTTTCTGTCTTTTAATTGTCTGGTTACATTTAATTAATTCTTGAAATGCTTTTGTATTAATGCAAGCAATTCGGCTCTGTTAATCGGTTTTGCAATATAATCGTTGCATCCCGCTTCAATTGCCTTTTCTCGGTCGCCAGAAAGACCAAAAGCTGTCTGTGCTATTATGACTACATCTTTGTTGAATTGTCGGATTTGTCGGGTTGCCTCATATCCATTCATATCCGGCATTTGAATATCCATCAGAATTAAATCAATGTCTGGGTTTTTGCGACAAATTTCAACAGTTGCATTGCCGGTTCTTGCTTTTAAAATTTCTTTGCCAAACTTATCGACATCAATAGTAATCAGCATTTCAGATATTTCATCGTCTTCGGCAATTAATATTTTCAGGTCATTAATCTGATTCTTTTCGTCTTGCGCCGGAACAATATTTCCAACAACATATTTTTCTTCCGGTTCAGCATTGTAAGGTAAGGTGAAATAAAATGTTGTGCCAATGCCTTCTTTGCTTTCTACCCAAATTTTACCGCCAAGCATCTCCACATAGGCTTTAGAGATTGACAAACCCAATCCTGTGCCCTGTAGAGCCATTTTATCAGTAATATCAGCCTGAATAAAACGTTCAAAAATAGCTGACTGTCTGTCTTTTGGAATCCCAATTCCTGTGTCTGTCACGTAAAATTCAAGGGTTTCCCCCTTTTTTAGATAACCAAATTCTATTACGCCTTCTTTGCTGTATTTAATGGCATTTTTAACAAGATTGGTGAGAATTGAATAGACCTTCTCACTGTCTGTTCTAATAGTGGCTTCTTTCGCCGGCAAGGTGTTTTTAAAGAAAAGCTGCATTCCTTTATCTTCAACCTGGGGTTTAAAGAAGATATAAATGAATTCTATTTTCTCATTAATATTAGTAACCTTATTGTTAACGATCATTAAATCAGCTTCTATTTTTGAAATATCAACAATGTCGTTGATGATATTGAGCATTCGAGCGCCACTTTTCTCTATGATTCTGATATACTCTTGCTGCTTTTCACCAGTAAGCCCGGGTTCTTTCAATAAACTGGCAAAACCTAAAATACCGTTCATTGGAGTTCGGATTTCATGCGACATATTAGCGAGAAATGCAGATTTTAGACGGTCGCTTTGTTCTGCGTGTTCTTTGGCTTTAATTAATTCATTTTCTAATTGTATATGCTCAGTGATATCTCTGGCTATAAAAACAGTTCCGATAATAATTCCTTCTTTATCTTTCAAAGGAGAGCATGAATAGATTATAGATATTTATTTTCCGGTTTTCGTTTGAAAATTACTATCATGATTTTTTATAACTTCTTCTTTCTTAATTTTTTCTAATAGATTTTTCTTAAAATTATCTTCCTGAAAAAGTATTGTAACAGATTTCCCTTCTAATTCGTTTTGTTCATATTGCAATGAGACTAATGTCGCTTTATTTACAGTAATGATATTTCCTTCTTGATTTAAAAGAATTAAAAATTCTTCCATAGCAGAAATAATATTTTCAGCGGCAATAGCTGGTGTAATAATTAGAAATCTGTATTTAATTATAGCATAAAATAGTCCGATTGCAAAAATAAAAATCAAAAGATCTGCTATAGTGGGAATACCGTAAATACCTAATTCTTGAAATACAACATCGAATAAAGTTCCAAGAATTAAACTAGCAATAACAGAAAGTGAAATAATTTTTGCTTGCTTTTTTTCGTTTATATTTTTTGTTTTCCTGCCATAGGAGTAAATAAAATATATGGATAACAATGTAAACAGGGAATAATAAACATAAAATAAATAAGTCCAGATTGTATCTGTCCAAGAATATAACCATCCATAAGACTGTCTTATAGGATTTATTGTTATACAATTTGTCCACTGTTTGTATATAAAAAACAACGGTACTATAAAAACAAAGAACAAAAACCATTTTTTCTTAAGTAGTTTCTCTCTTTTAGAAAAGGCAAGAGAAAAACAAAGAATAGCACTGGCAAAACTAAGCCAACCAATAGAAGCAATATTCTGCATTATTTCCACCGTGCCTTTTGTAATTGATCTGTCTGGATTCTGAATAATGATATCTCCAAAATTCCACAGGGCAAAACAGAGCAATAGAATAGAACAAGTCCAGTTAAGTATGGACTTAGTATCTTTATAAAAGACAAAAACAGCCAAAAATACACATGTAAGAAAACCGAATAAATGCAAGAATGGTAAAATAATCATTGATTTATCTCCTTTAATTTAATTGCAGTGATAGCCAAAACGGCTTTGCCGAAATTGTTTTGTAGTCCGTGACCAATTGTCAAGTTTGATGTTCGCATTTTCTTTTTTTTAAGCATTGGCGGTAACTTGTATATATACATAATTTTGTCCACTTTTTTAATGTTATTATGATCATCAATTGTGAATATAAATTAAGCAAAAGCCAAGTTAATCATATTTGTGTAGAATTAAGAATTGTCATTCAAGAGTAATTAACTTCTTGTTGTTGGTATATATGCTTAACATGTTTGGAGGCGCTTGTCTTGGATAAAATGCACCAAATTACCCTGTAAAGAGTTGTAAACACTGTTTACACGATGTGTTTCATTGTTTTGCGTGTTTGTTTGTTTTGGTTGTGGCGGTTGGAAAAGACTGTGTGCTTGTTTAATCCCC
>JAQICZ010000050.1 GCA_027858295.1 Nanobdellota archaeon
ATTCGCTTTGGAATATGGGAAAACGAAATTATCAGGCAGATAAAATAATTGGAAAATATTTTATTGGAGAATTTGTTTAAAGCATGTGGCTTGACAAGCGGAATCTTCGAGACGCAAAAATCACCCACCAGATAATTCTCTTTTGAAATTTTCCCAAGGATTTCAAAACTGTCTGAGAATTGTCAACTCCCTCTCTTGGCGATGTCATTCACATTTTATTATGGCTCAGAACTATTTGACTTGGCTTATGGGAAAACAAAGTGAACTTTGTTTAGCCGAAAATTTCAGGCAGGCCAAAACCCTTGTGGACAACTTTACAGATAATTGAAAACCCTTGGTAAAGTTTTCACTGTAAAACCGTCGGGGGAAAGTTTTGACGAATTTTTGTATCGGAAACTGTCGCCCTCTATACCCATTCGCTTGGGAATAAGAGGAATTACCATTCGCATCCTGAGTATGGGAAAATAAAATGTCTTAGTTATTACATTTTATTTAGGGTGCCAAAATTCAGGGCAGATAAAAACCCTTGTGGACAAATTTACACGAAATTGAAAACCCTTGGAAAAGTTTTCAATGTAAATTCGTCGGGGGAAAGTTTTTATTGAATTTTGTATGGGTGTCATAATATCGAAGGCATCCACACTCTAGTGGTTTTCCATTCGCTTTGGCGTATGGGAAAGCAAAAATTCTTGGGAATTTTTACTTAAAGTGGTGTGGTTTCAATAAGAAGACATATGAGTTATAATTTTGAAAATTATTTATTCCTGTATTGCGAAATACTATTGCTATGTTTAGTATTTCAAGGGAGTTAGCAACTAACTTCCTTGAAATTGACATAACTTTTTAGAATAAATAATTTTTGGTAGTCTGGTGCTCGAAACGCAATTCATCCAACCCCTTAGAAAGAGGCAGATTTCTTGCTAGAATTTAATAGATAAATCGTTATGCCACTCTGTAATCTAAGTTAAAAAAAGTTTTAACAATCATTTGCATTTCTAACAATCTTCTTTTATTTCTACCCAAAAGAGAAGCTTTTACTTGAACACTTCCGGGAGTAATTATGATTTCTTTGTCGTTAATTTCCATTTCCTTAAAGGCAACTGGAGAGACCATTGTTTGAATAAACGATTTTGCATCTTCCAACCCCCTTGGTTGGGCAATAACTTTAATTCTCTTTTTTAAAATTTCAGAAATTCTTTTTAGATTCTCGTTATTTTTACCAAGAGCTTGAGTAATTTTTGGTTTAGGAACGGCAAATATTAATGTATCGTTATATGTAAAGCAATATCTAGTTTGAATGCCTGTAATCTTTGAAAAAAGATTTAGATGTCTAAGATCTTCCATGTTAATTGTTGTAACCATCGTCAATAATGAATGCTTTCTCCTCTTTATAAAAATTGTTGTTATAGAAATTAATTTATAGCTTCTTTAACAATTTTTGAGTCAGCGACCTCCAAGTCTTTATAGCCCTTCTTTAAGGATCCAATAACATTAACCATCAAACCGGGGAGGCCAGTACCTACAGGGACTGGTTGATTCAAAATAATATTCTCGATAACACTTTCTAATTTGTCAGTTGAACCCTTAACAATTGCGTTTACAAATTGTTTAACTGGAGTTTCAAAAGTGGCTCTTGCAAGGATTGATGCCTTTTGAGCAATTATACCCATTCTTGTTACACCCTTAACATCTCCGGTGTTAGTCATTGAGTCTGATACTAACTTCAAGTGTCTATCGTTGATTTCCAAACCTTGAGAGTCTCTTACTGCTTTAATTTCTTCAATAATTAATTGCCTTGCTGCTTCAATTCCGAAAATACCTGAAACTTCATGAATATCGTTTGAGACTACTCTTCTTGTGTCAACTTCTACCATCTTGATAACTTCTTTTAAGTTTGTACCAAGAGTTACAATTACAAAGTCCTTTCCTCTCTTAACAATTAAGATTTGCTCAATTCCTTTGATTCCTGAAATGATTGTATCTTTTAACTTTTCTTTTAATTTATAGATTTCCCTGAAAGAATAATCAGATGCGTTCAACTTGATTGAAGAAGCTGCTTCCTCAACATTATAACCTAATTCGTTTAATCTCTCAACAAGCTTCTTAATAGTTGTATGGGTTCTTCTCAAACCTTCTTTATCAATTGTAATCTCAATTTCTTTATTACCAAAATCTAAGTTTACAGAGGAAGCAATTTCTTTAACTTTCACTTCTTTGATTTTTTCAGCGAATACTCTTGCACCATCTTCAGTATTATGTTCTTTCTCTAAGAAGATTTCCATTTTAGGAGTTGAAGGTTTCTTTCTAGCATCACAAATTTCAATAATTCTTGGAAGACCAGTTGTTACCTGCATTTCAGCTACACCTGCTAAATGGAATGTGTTTAATACCATCTGAGTTGATGCTTCACCGAAAGATTGAGCGGTAACTAAACCAACAGCTTCACCTGGAGCAACAGTTGCATCCTTTAAGTGTAACTTTGTAACATCTTTACCGTCGTCACCATACTTGAATTGAATAACATTATTTCCACCATCTCTAACAGTTCCGTCATATTCTGCTCTAATATCTTGGAATGCACTTGCTAATCTTCTATATAGGTAACCTGATTTGGGTGTCTTCAGGCCAGTATCCATCATACCATCTCTACCCGTGATTGCTTGGAAGAAGAATTCATCTGGTCTTAATCCTCTAATGAAAGGCGATTTAATGAAACCTCTTGCTTTTGGAGATAAGTCTCCTTTCTTGAAGAATGAAAGAGTTCTTCCAGTATAACCGAAATCAATTCTTCCACCACCTAAAGCTTGCTGACCAACTGATGAAGCCATTTGACCAATATACATTAGTTTACCACCACCACCAGATTTAATCATATCATTTACAGGATTATTGTCTGGGAATTCTTTCTTAATAATATCCCCTAACTTTGTACGAATTTCATTCAATTCTTTTAAAATGTGAATTTCTCTTGATTCTTCAGCAGTCTTACCTGGGAATAATTCAGTTTTCCCTTGAGTGTATTCTTCTAAAATTTGATCTATTTTCTTTTCTACATCCTTAATAATTTTATCACCTCTAGCTCTTACAGATGGGTCTAAATCGAAATCCTCAACAGAAAGAGATAATCCCCTAGCTGACAAAAAGTTTTTACCTAAATTAAAAGCCTTCATTACTGTATCGAATGCAACGTCTCTACCATGGTCTCTATCAATAACTTTAACCAATTCTCCACCTTCACTTCCTAAAAGAGAATCATTAACTTCTCCTGAAATAATTTTACCATCTTTAATTTCTACTGTATCGTTAATATGATTAATCTTTGGTAAAAGCATCGAGAATAATTCAGTTCCTGAAACTGTCTTTTTTGTAACTTCTGCGTCTATGCCTGATTGATATAATAATTGATTTGCTTCTTCTTTTGTAAAAGTTGACTTGCCTAGAACATAATTACCAGTAACAGCATCAACAATACAACCTACAAAGTTCATATTATTTTTTGGAGAGAAAACATTCTTTTTTACATCTAATAATTCTCTCGCTTCAGCTCTTGCTTCTTCAGTTTGTGGGGAATGAATATTCATTTCATCACCATCATAATCTGCATTATATGGTAGTGCTACTGCTGGATGCATACGGAAAGTTCTACCGGGTAAAACTCTTACGAAATGTGCCATTAACGAGGCTCTATGTAAGGAAGGATGTCTATTGAATAATACGACATCTCCGTCTTGCAAATGTCTTTCAACTTGATACCCTGGTGTAATCTCTTCGATAAGTTCTTCTACTAATTCTTTTGTTACTTTTTTCTTTCTTCCGTCTGGTCTAATAACATAGTTAGCTCCTGGCCAAGTAGTTCCACTTCTAATTAATTTTGATAATTTATCTTTGTTAATATCGTTTACAGTTTCAGCTACAGTTACTACTCTAGCGATCTCAAATGGTATACCCACTTCGTTAATCTTAATATTCGGATCTGGAGTAATTACAGTTCTACCTGAGTAGTTTACTCTCTTACCTGCAATGTTCTTTCTAATTCTGCCTTCTTTACCTTTAATTCTTTCAGTAATAGTTTTCAAAGGTTGACCACTTCTATGTCTTGCAGGAGGTACTCTTGCGACTGAATTGTCAAAGAATGTAGTAATATGATATTGTAACAAATCCCATAAATCTTCAATAATAACTTCTGGAGCACCAGCATTTAAGTTTTCCCAAAGTCTTTGGTTTGCTCTTATAATATCTGATAACTTATGAGTCAAATCATCTTCTGATCTCTCACCAGTTTCTAGAATAATAGAAGGTCTTACAGTTACTGGAGGCACTAATAATGATGTTAAAATTGCATGTTCTGGTCTACAACTAGTTGGATCAATTCCAATTTTCTTTAATTCGTCATCTGGAATATTTGCCAATCTTTCTCTAACTTGAGTTGGGAAGATTCTTGTTTTACCTTGATAAAATGAACTTGGCTTGTCTAACTTTACTTTTTCTTGTTCTTCTTGACAATGAGGACATCTCTTTTGGTCTTTTGCTTTCTTTGCTCTTTCTGATGGTAAATATTTTTCCATATCTTTATCATCTAACATTAATTTTCCACAAGATTGACAAAAGGACCTTAATCCTAATTCAATCAAAGGAACATATTTTAAATGAATAACTGACTTAGCTAAATCAATTACACCTGGATGACCTAAACATTCTTTAATTCTTCCACCACAAGTTCTACATCTTACACCGGGATCGATTGCACCTAATCGAAGGTCCATTAAACCACCATCTACAGGATAACCGTCGATGTCGTAAAGTTCCGGAGTCACAACTTTTGCAACTGATAATTTCTTAATTTGTTCGGGACTAATTAATGAGAATTTAATCTCTCCAATTTTTTTACTGATTGCTTTTTTCATTTTTTATTATTTCCTTGTCTGGATATTGAATTTCTTTTTTAAAACTTGCCTATTCATATTTGTTTTTTAATCCAAATCTTGTTTTCATGTGTAGTCCTTGTAATTCTTCTACAAGTAATTTGAAAGCATATGAAACTTCAACTGGTTCAACATCTTCTGAATGACATTCTGGACAAGCTGTTTTGTTTCTAATAGTGTCTTCTACACCAACTGAACCACATTTTGTACAGATTGGGAGAACTACTCTATCTGAGTCGTATCTTTCCTTTAGTAATAATGATGATCCATGTGAAACTAATGCTTGTTGCTCCATTTCACCTAATCTCAAAGCACCACCTCTAGAACGACCTTCAATAGGTTGTCTAGTTAGTAAAGCAACTTTACCTGATGCTCTACCGTGCATCTTATTACCTACCATGTACTTTAATTTCAAATAATATAAGTTTCCTACGAAAATCTTTGATTTCATCTTATCACCAGTAATACCATTATACATAGTCTCTTTACCATCAAATCTAAATCCTAAATCTGATAATTGATCTTCTAATGTGTCTTTACTTTCGCCTGAGAATGGAGTACCATCAACAATTTCACCACTTAGAGAGGCAACTTTACCACCCATTAATTCTAATAAGTATCCAACAGTCATACGTGAAGGCAAACCGTGAGGATTGAACATTACGTCTGGCTTAACACCTGAGGCTGTAAATGGAATTTCTGACTCTTCAACAATTGCACCGATAACACCTTTCTGACCATGTGGGTTAGCATACTTATCTCCTAATTCTGGGATTCTTTGGTCTCTTGTTTTTACTTGAACAATCTTATTCCCTTCGTTATCAACTGTCATGAATACTGATTCAACAATACCCTTTTCTTCTTGTCTCAATGTAACTGAAGATTCCTTCATTGTTCTAACTGAGATTTCTCTTGATTCTGATAAGAATTTTGGAGGTGAAGTTTTACCGATTAATACTTCTCCTTCGTTAACATTTGCTTCTGGTGAAATGATTCCGTCGTCTTCTAATAATTCATATAGTGATTCCATCTTGTAACCTGATGTATCTTTTTCTGGTATTCTAATTTCATCTCTCAATCCACCAGCGTAATTCATTTCAATTGCTGAGTAAGGCCTAAAGTAGAATGATCTTCCTACTCCTCTATCTAATGAACCTTTATTGAAGACTAAAGCATCTTCCATATTATAACCTTCATAAGTCATAATTGCAACAGTCAGATTTTGACCTGCAGGATAAGTGTTTAATGTATCGTAAATAAATGATCTTACTAATGGTTTTTGTGGGTATTGTAAAATTGAAACATCTGTATCTAATCTACATAAATAATTTGCTGAATATAATCCTAATGACTGCTTTTGAGTTTTACCACCCTTCAACAATCTTGCTGCTGGATCGTGGTTAGCATATGGTACTAATGAGATTGACAATCCTAATGAAGCGATTGGGTCAATTTCTAAATGAGTATGATCTTCTGTTAATTCTTCTTGGTAAACTGAAATTAATGCATTCTCTTCTTCTGATGCATCTAAGTATTCAATAAGTCCTTTATTCAATAAATCGTTCCAATTCAAATCGCCTTGTCCTAATTGAACCATAATGTCATTAGTCATCTTTGAAGCTCCATTCTCAACAACAATTAATGGTCTTAAAACTCTTCCAGCTTCGGTTGAAATTGAAATTGATTTCAATCCTTCATTTCTATTAATGTTCAATTGAATTGGTAATTCTCCAGCTCTTCTTTTTTGCTTGATTGATGCTACAAAGCCTTCTGAATCTTCAACATTTCCAATATAATTACCGTTTAAGAAAACTTCTAACCCGCCAATTAATTCTTTATCTAAACCTGAATCTGATAAATCTTTTAGAAATTTAGCTTCTTCTAAAATTACTCTTGTTGCCACTCTACTCATAACTGCTAAATTCTTTCTTAAACCAATTTCAGTACCTTCTGGAGTTTCTACTGGACAGAATCTACCATAATGAGTTGGATGTAAAGTTCTTGCTTTGAAATTTTCTTGACCTGATTCAAGCATACTTGAAACTCTTTGTAATTGAGCCATAGTTGCTAAGTAGTTAGTCTTATCCATGTTTTGAGTAACACCACTTCTTTCACCAGTCCAAGAACCAGTTGCAATAGCTGATTCAATTCTATGAGAGAATAATGTTGACTTTGCTAAAACTTTAATTGAGAAGAATTTCTTTCTCTTTGAAGATTTTTGTAAAGAGTATTGTAGGTCTCTGATTAGAATTCCTAAATTTACTCTGAATAAAGTTGATAATAAATCACCTGATAATCTAACCCTCTTGTTTGCATAGTGGTCTTTATCTGTTCTTAATTCTGGCTTTTCTTTTGCAATTAAAAATTGCTTAATTAGTTTACATAGAGTTACAGCTTTCTTAATTCTGTCTTCTTTAGCTTGCCCAATATGTGGGAATAAATATGAATCGATTCTTTGGTTTACTCTGTCTAAAATTTCTTTTTCAGTACCTTGTAAGTTTGTTTGTTCTGCGATGTACATCATAGCATCTTCTTCAGTTGCTAAGTTTACAAAGTCGTATAAATTTACAATAACTGAGTCTGTTTCTTCACCGATGTATTTTGCGATGTCTGCTTCTTTTGTTAATCCTAATGATTTTAATAATACAATTGCGGGAATATCTTTGAATCTTGAGAAGTCAATTTTGAAGATTCCTTCTTTGTCTTCAGTAACTGTTGTTGGAATTCTGTAAGTTCCCTTTAATGAGAATAATTTCAGAACTAATTGTTTCTTTGCGTTCTTTTCAATGAAGGGTTGGTTTTCAGCTAAATCTTCAGCCATAACCATAATTCTTTCATTTCCTTTAATAATAAAGTAACCACCATCGTCTAACGGATCGTGATAATTTTCAATTAATTCTTCTCTTGATAAACCTTCAGTATTACAAGCTTTTGATTTAACCATTACTGGAATCTTTCCGATTTCAACAACTTCTGAATCAACTTGACCATCTTTCTTAACTGTTAATTCTAAATAGATTGGAGCGGAGTAAGTTAAATTTCTTAATCTTGCTTCATAAGGTAATAGTCTTGATGTTGCACCGTCTGCTTCAATCACAACTGGCTTACCAACTTCAATTTTACCTAATTTGATTTCGAATTCTTCGTCGTCTTGCTCAATTGAACCTGAAATTTCATCAACAATTTCTTGCATTCTATGCCCGATAAATTCATTAAAAGAAGTGATATTAGATTCTACTAATGAATGACCTTCTAGATACTTTTTTACAATTAAGTGTTTTTCTTGTTCTACCATCTTATACTACAACTCGAAAATAAACGTTAGTTTCGTCTCCGTCTTTTCTTTCGATTCTGATAATGTCTCCAATAATACAATCTTCTGGCAAACCTGCGTCGCTTGCGAAAACTTTTGGTAATTGTGACCTTGAAATATTCAATTGTTCTAGAACGTCGTTTGACTCTTTTTCATTTAACTTGATTTGTTTTGGTTGTAGAATGTGCATTTTTTTATATTAGGGTTTGTTTTGATATGACATACCGTTATCTATATTGATAAGGTATAACAAATTGATAAAAATTTAGTTTATAAATGTTTTGTTTGTATAAGTATTTAATCATTCTTGTTATAAAATGCTATAATTGATATTATTTTTGACAAAGAGAGAATAGTATTTCTACATATAATATAGGAGGGTGATGAAAAGTGGGTTGGAAATTAAAACCCCATTCTCTATAGAATATGGAAAAGCAATTTCTCAGGCAGCTCAAAACCCTTGTGGACAATTTTATAGGCAATTGAAAACCCTTGGTAAAGTTTTTAATGTAAAATCGTCGGGGGAAAGTTTTGAGGAGAATACCATTCGCTATGGAATATGGGAAAGCAATTTCTCAGGCAGCTCAAAACCCTTGTGGACAATTTTATAGGCAATTGAAAACCCTTGGTAAAGTTTTCAATGTAAAATCGTCGGGGCAAAGTTTTGTGGAG
>JAQICZ010000022.1 GCA_027858295.1 Nanobdellota archaeon
TTAATTCAGTAATATTCTATGAACCAGTCTCTTCAGCAATCCGTTCAATCCAGAGAAGAGGTCGAACAGCCCGTCTAACAAAAGGAAAACTAATCATGCTAATAACTATGGGAACAAAAGACGAATTCTCTCACTACGCCTCAAGGTCAAGAGAAAAAAAGATGGCAAGAGAAATCGAAAAAGTTCAAGACGAACTAAGACGTAAAGGAACATTAAAAGACGAAATCAATCCCCAAAGAAAACTATTCTAAGAATTCTTTAATCATCTTAACCTTGTCGTTACGACCAATCATAGAATAAAATTCAATAGCAGCATTCAATGATAAAACCTTAAATTTTAACCCCTCAAAATCTTTCAACAAAACCCTATCCAACATCCTCTTCTCAACCTCATCATATAACCAGAATTCAACTTCTTCATCTAAAACCTCACATTCAAAAACAAGACTACCTTTATACTCCACCCTTCTTTCTCTAATAATAAATTCCTTAAAAGATTTCTTCAATTTTTCATAAGCAACCTCATCTACCACAACATCAATATCATTTGGAACAACATTCATGCCATTTATCTTTAATCCCCCACTGCCCTCAATTCTATAATTAAGTAAACCATTAATCTTCTCATCCAAAACTTTCAAAATATCATAAAACTTTTTATCATTCATAATCTATTCATTAAATCAATTTATTTAAACTTACCCCGCATCCAAAAGCTATGAGAAGACTCGAATCATCAAAAATACTCTTGGATGTAAACATAACCCCGAAAGCCAGAACAATCCCAAAAGAAGAAGCCGAACCAATAATCAAAAAAACAATACATCAACAAATAGCAATATTAAAATTAAGAGATTTCCAAGAAGAGCTAACTAAACCAATGAACTACATAAATCCAAACTCATATAATATTTATCATCCGCAATATACAGCTAATTAACCTCTTTACACCATTTCTAAAACAAATTTACTCAATAAAAGCCAGCACACGGATTAAAGAAATTCTAGAGATAAAACAAAATAGCTCGCGGATTACACAGATTAAACGGATTAATACAAGTAAATTTACAAATCCAATGATTGATAATTATTCTTTTGATTTATCCGTCAAATCCGTTTTATCCGCGAGCAAAAAAATGTCTTCTATTGTTACCTTGCAATCTGCGGTATTTATCCCATTTATCAAACAAACCTTTTCAATAACCAATATAACGATTTCTAATGATAGACAAAGTTTTCCCCAGAATAAAACCCAAGAATACAAACCCCTATTCCGAGCTCCTCCCAATAAACCCAAAAGGAATTAAAATCAAGAAACAAAAAACAACAAAAAACAAATACTTCAAACCATTTTCTAAAAAATCCTCCCCTGCCAGCAATCACAATAAAGCTCCTCATTCCGCATTAATCAAACCTGCAAAAGAAGAAAGGGTGGGTGAGCATCTTCTGGCGCCCTCAAATGCAAACCTTTCGGCAACACGGAGTGCGAATAGGTGGGACACTAGCAAAAAAGAAACACACAGTCCTTCAGATACAACAATCATAGTAGACAACAGAGAAAGAAATTCCCTAGTCCCAGCAGAACTAAGGGCAAAAGATTTCAAAATAAAATTCGAGCAGCTAAAAGTAGGCGACTACCTAGTAAACGACACAATAATCGAAAGAAAAGAAATAAACGACCTAATCCAATCCATAAAAAACAAACGAATTTGGAGACAACTACAAGAAATAAAACAATACCCAAACTATATGCTAATAATCGAAGGCGACATCTACTCCCAAAAATCCCTCCACCCAAACGCTCTCCGAGGCTTTCTCCTGTCAACAGCAACCTCCTACAAAGTCCCAATAATATTTGTAAGACACCCCAAAGAAACCGTCCAATACATAGAACTCCTAGCAAACAAAAAACAAAAAGAACATTCCACCAACCCAACAAAAAAACAACTCACATTCCAAGAACAACAACAATACATCCTCGAAGCCTTCCCAAACATAGGCCCAACAAAAGCAAAACAACTAATAGAAAAATTCTCTTCATTAAAAAAAATTTTCACAGCAACCAAAGAAGAACTTAAACCAATATTAGGGAATAAAGCAAAAGAATTTTTGAAACAATTAGAATAAGATAAAAAACGAATTAGATATTACAATCGATAACTCCCCCAGATTATAGGGAATAATACATGACTCCATTCGAATAAAGTAATAATAGAATCAATCACCACCAAAGAATCAAACTCCAACGATGACCACCCCGCAGGTGATAATTCAAAATGTTTTGGCAACAATTAGGGAGGGAAGCCCAAATATGGGTGGGGTCTTAATATCAATAATTGCCAAAACGGCCTTAATGTTATTTGCCCTGCGAACTACTTCAACGAAACTTCTTTCAAAACAGAATACTTCGCTCCCTCTTTCAGAAGCTCACTCTCCATCAAATAAATCTTATCAACATCAAAAAACAAAGACCTAAACTTCACGTCCTTCATCATATTCCTCAGCTTATGAATATTCAAACACTTCTTCGTCCTCATCAAAGTAATATGCGACTTAAACTTTCGGTCACTCCAACCAACCTTGCCCCAAACTTCCTTAACAAGCTGCATCAACCAGTCAGAAATCAATTCAACATAGAGAATTCCCCTAACATTATTTTCCATATACCCAAGACGACCAATCTTTACCTCAAACCCCTCAAAATCAATTGTCTCCATCTTAGCCTTAATCTTCTCAACCTTCTCCTCATCAATCTCACCCAAAAACTTCAAAGTCATATGGTAACTCTCCATCGGCAACTCCTTCCCTTTCAAAACTTTATTAAACTTCCCACTAATAGCAGTATAAATCTGCTCTCGAACCTCTTGCGGCAAATTAATCGATATAAAACATCTTTTTGTCATAATATCAAAAAATGATTTCAAATCTTAAAGCTTTCTAAAAATACCTTCACAAGCTCATTCATTAAGACATAGCATTATCCACTACGTTAGCGGCCATAAATTGTTCAACTCAAATAAAGAAATATTAATTTCTACTACCAAAAATTCAATTTCAATTAATGTCTGCGCCGATACAAAAATACCTCAAAATTTTTGGCACGCCATAAAACCAAGCGAATGGCATTACAGGTGATAATTTAAAATGTTTTGGCAACAAGTCAAATTTTGCTAAAAGTCTCGCTAACCACACGCTAGTGAAACAAAATCTCAGGCAGTAAAAAACCCTTGGAAAAGTTTTTCACGAGATTTCATTTGAAGCATGTGGCTTAACCGCGAGACTTTCTTAACGCAAAATCATCCACCAGATAATTCTCTTTTGAAATTTTCCCAAGGATTTCAAAACTGCCTGAGAATTGTCAACTCCCTCTATTTGCGGAAACGGTCGCCTTTCAGGTGCCATAATATCAAAAAAAGGCATCCACACCCTTAAGGATGTGGTTTCAATAAGAAGACATATGAGACTCCAGGCCTAAAGGCACGGGGTACCTCTAAGACAGGCTAGAGCTTCAATTTTTGTTAATCTTTATCAGAGAAATAATGCCTAACTCTGTTTATCTCCAACCAAGTATGCAACCCTACAGCATTACTAATTCAATTTGCCCTAATAACTGAGAGGCAGCGAAGTGATTTTGCAAAATTTGAGTAGTCTTAATATCAATAATTGCCAAAATTGCCTTCTGATTTACGCATTATATCTAACACTCCACTTTCTAGACTACCTTCTTCACTGGCGACTTAATCACTAACTTCCAAACAATAAATAAGAGAATTGCAAGAACAACGAATAATCCAATCATAACAATTGACATCGGCATTCCACCAACCACCTGACTAGAGACAACATACCCTGTTCTAAATTTCAAAAGAAAACCTCCAACAATCAAAGCAAAAGCCACAGCCCAAAAAACAACCCCAGAAACAAAAATAGGTTTCTTCATATTCTCAATCAAATGAACTTCGCCCTCTTTAGCAATCAATCTTTTCATAAAATATCAAGGAACAAGAAATATATTAACAGTAACACGAATGAGTTAGGTTAGATTCAAACACCTAGGCCGAACCCCCACCCTAAATACTCCCCCTAACCAACCAAAAAAACCAAGCCCACCCACTTGCCCCCATTTAATCTTAGTTTTAGGCTTAGACAAGGCATGGAACTTCGTTGTGTACTTCCCGTACACGAGAAGTTTCATAACGCAGTATAAGTCAAAAATAAGATTAAATTAATTCGCTAAGAATTTTAGCGGCAAACGCCACAGTCATCCCATTAATATCTTTCGATGGATTCACCTCAACCAAATCAAGAGCCTTCAAATTCTTCATTTTGTTAAGCCTTTTAACAATATACAAAAACTCACGAGAAGTCAAACCAGCAGGTTCACAATAACCAGTGCCAGGAGCAAACGCAGGGTCAATTACATCAATATCCATTGAAACATAAACATCCTTACCATAACCAAATTCCATAATATAATCAGTCCGCCCTTCCAAATTCGACATCAAACTCTCAACAGAAACCCTCTTAATTCCCAACTCCGCAAGAACCTTTAATTCACTCGGGTCCGCATTACGACAACCAACAAGTAGAATATCCTTAGGATTAAAGCCATCTTTAATCAAACTTCTAAGCCACTCTTCATGAGTCGGAATCTTATAATCTACAGGCTCCATCAAATCAGGATGAGCATCAAAAATAATCAACGATGGCTCCCGCCCATTGTGCTCGCAATAATCAAAAAAAGCCCTAGTCGTCGGATAACTCATAGAATGATCTCCACCCAAAAACAAAACCTTCTCAGCACCATATGAAGCAAAAGCTTTCTTGTAAATCAAATCATTATCATCAATTAAATTCTCGCCAACAGGAACGTCTGTTACATCAAGCAAATCACGAGAAACTGCCTTCCCTAAATCATTAGAATAAATTTCATCAATTGCCGCAAGAACCTTGTCAGGAGCTTCACCAACACCCTTAGTCTTCCCAAGACCATTAACTTGCGGAATCTTCACAACTTTCATATAATTAGAAACGAATACAACTTTTTAAGATTAATTAAAAGTTCAGGAAACATCTATTATTAACAAATTCACTATTTGGAAATCCCAATTGAGTAATAACCTCCAACCCAGTATGCCCGTAAAATTAATTCAACTGCCTTCATATCAATCTGATTTATGGCTTCAAAAAAAATCCATTAATTTAACCTGCAGAAACTCACTGGGTGGGCGGATGAGCACTACCAAAAAAACGAATACAACAACTCCCCGATATATCAATCTTTATAAAAGAAAACTGTTATGCAATGAAATGAAGAGTAAATTTTTATATAATAAGACATTAAGCAACGAAAGCCTCCCAAATCCTTTCGTTCCAGCAAGCTCAGACTTTTTCGCAGAACAGTTCTATTGGGATTCATTCTTCATTATGACTGGTCTCGCAACAGAGGGCGAAAAGGGCTACAAAGTTATAAAAGACATAACTGAGAATTTCGCCCATCTAATAAAAAAACTAGGCTATATACCAAACAGCTCTGACTCTTACAACACTCATTCACAACCACCTTTCTTTTCTTCTGCAATATTACTAACATATGATTATTACAAAGATAAAAAATGGCTTAAAAAAATGTATAGGGCTCTAAAGAAAGAATACAAATATTGGAATAGCGAACTTCACAGAACCGAAGGACCACTTCTACTAAAGTATAACGATACAAAGGAAATAAGGAATGGCAAAATTGATTTGAATTATAATGCAATACAAGAATCAGGTTGGGACATGACACTTCGTTTCGGAGACAAATGCCATAAAGTTGCCGCTTTGGACTTAAACTGTTTAATCTATAAAATATTAAAAGACCTAGAGTTCATCTCACACGAAATTAAAAAACGTAAATCTGTGCAAAGCAAATGGAATAAAAAAGCAAAAAAACTAAGGCTGAAAATAAACAAATTTATGTTCAACAAAAAAGAAGGTCTTTATTTTGATTATAACCCCGAAGAAAAAAAGAAATTACAATCAAAAACTCTTGCAACCTTTTTCCCTCTTTTTACAAAAGTTGCAACAAAAGCTCAAGCAAAAAAAGTAAAAGACAATTTAGAACTTTTTGAAGAGGACTATGGGCTAACAACAACAACAAAAGATTTAATGAACAAAGGAATTCAATGGGGATACCCAAATGGCTGGGCACCACTACAATACATTGCCATACATGGGCTCCTAAATTACGGGTACGAAACAGAAGCCTTAAGAATTGCAAAAAAATATACAGGAAAACTAAAAGTTGCCAAAGGCTGGCCTGAAAAAATATCTATGATTAGAGTAAAAAAACCAGTCCATGATGAAAGATACTCACACCAAAAAGAAACCTTCTGGACACTAGGAGTTTACAAGAGTTTGACAGAACTAATCAATATAGATAGTCATAACAAAAACAAGCAGTACCATAACCGTACAGACTAATATCACAACAACACTTATTCTGATTATCCCAAAAGTTCAACTCAATTAATAACGTTGGCCCTGATTCCTCAATTCTCTTCCCACTCAATCCCCTTATAATTTCCGATTTATCCATCGGCAAAACAGATTTATGATTAATCTTCACTATGCCCTCTCTTACAGCAAGATCAGTATAATATATTCTGCAATAAATCAATAGGGATTCAACTGGGAGGGTGGGCACTACCAAAAAAAATATCAGAATCACCAAAAAATATCCAACCAAGTATGCCCATAAAATTAATTCAACTGAGGCCCACTTCCCATATCGGGTCATGCCATTGTTACCCTAAACAAACTAAACATATCAATCTGATTTCCACTTTAACTAAAACCCAAACCAAGAAAAAATTCTACCAAAAAAACTTTTCTCTTTCTTCTTCTTATAGATACTAGAACTATCAATATCTGAATTATTATTCACAACTTCAACATAACTCACACTTTCAATGCTCACGTTTTTCCCTGTTTCATTTTCATCCATCACTTCCGTACTCAAATTCACAACATCAACATCGCCCTCCATACACGCCCCCTCTTCACAACCAAAAGGACAAGTATAAAGAATACTCTCCACAAAATCATCTTTGCCACAATAATACTCAACCAAAATATCATCGTAAATAAAACAACTATCATTCATAACATATGGAACAATTGGCCCACTCCCATAAGTATAATTTTCATTTTCAAAAAAACCACGAATATACCCAGCTAAAGAATAATTTAAACCACCATCAGAATCATTACAAAAACTATCATTAATACGATAGTTATGAGAGAAATAAATATATCCATCATTAATATCTATTTCTTTAAGATTAAAAGTTAAATTAGCAATCTTATTAGAAAAACCCTCTTTAATATTATTCACTTCATACATTTCCTTATCTAAAACAAATTCAACATCACAGTTCGAATCATCAACACAAAATTTATCAAACTTCAGTTTATGTTCATTTATAAAAATAGTATCATCCAAATAAAGGGTACAATAAAGCCCCTCACAAAAAGACCTATATTCTTCTTTCAAAAGTTGATAATCAAACTTAATCGAACTAAGTTCTATTTTACTAGAAAATAAAATTTCCTCAACAATCAAAAAGAATTCATACCCATTAGAATTTTTAGAAGAAAAACCTTCTTCCTCACTCAAAGAGTTCTCTCTTTTACCATTAACATTCAATATTACTTTATTCTCCCCAATAAACTCAATCGCAATATTCATTCCAGAAAAATAAATAGTCTCTCCCTCAACTAATTCACAAAAACCATCATAATCATCATATAACTCACTCGACTCCTCAAACTTTCCACAAAAAGAACTCTTATTAGAATTATTCATACTATTATCCAAGACCGTCTTGGTCAAATTAGCATAAACCGTATAATTTTCTAAAGAACCATTAAGTTCATTATCAAGAGCAACATTACCTGTTCCAATAATATTAAAAGAATAAATCATACAAAATAAAATAAAAACTGCTCCAATAACTAATAACTTTCTCTCCCCCATTTAAGGATGAATCATGTCTATCTTTTATTAATTTCGATAAGTTATGAAAAGTTTGAATCTAGATATTAGGACAAAAGGCAGATTAATACCTTGAATTATTCGCTCCGCTGGGGGCATAAACTGATAATATAAACAGAGTAGTATAAACAAACTACTAATCCAGATAATTCAACTTGCCTTAGGGTGGAGCAGTATATCCGATATTTATAAAATATATCAACTAAAATTAATAAATTCTGAAAAATAAAATAAAACCTCTCATTAGAACTACTCTGCTTATTAGTTCCTTTCATGCACGCTGCGCGACAGATAATAATATTGTCTTTCTGGATGGGTGGGAATCTTCTAAAAGTTCCAATAAATCTCAAATGCCAGAAATTTAAAGAAGCTTTTACATAGTTTGAATAGGCTGGGACACTACCAAAGAAAGAAGCTCAATTATTCGGCGAGCGGTCTGCGGAAAAACGGTTCACGGTTTACGGTCAACGGTTCACGCCCTTACTTCTTCGGAACCAAAGCAAAAAAACTATAATTCCCTTCAACAACTTTACCAGCGAGCATCTTAACATCTTCTAACCTAACTTCATTAATCTTATTCTCATATTCATAAAAATCCTCAGCTCCAGTTTCTAACTCAGCCGTCATCAAGTGAATCATTTGAGATTGAGAATCTTCCATAGAAATCTGATGATTACCAATAATCTTTTCCTTAACAGCTTGAAGCTCTTTCTCAGTCAAAGCCTCTGCAACTTTTTTATATTCATCTAAAATAATTTCCTTAACCTTATCCATCTTGTCAGGAGTTGTTCCTACATAAATAACAGAATGAGCATATCTCTTATCACAATCGACATCTCCATGAACAGCATAAGCAAGATTTCTTTTCTCACGAATTTCATCATGCAATCTAGAAGTAAACCCGCCCGTCATTAAAATCATTAAAATATGCTCTGCATAATTTAAAGGATCATCAACTAAAGGAGAATGGTATGCAAAAATCATATTTGCCTGGTCAATTCCAGACCTTTCTTCAATAAGAGTTTCATTTTTTAAAATAATCTTATACTCAGGAATATCCGTTTTCTCATCTTCTCCAAAATTTTCAACAGACCACTTAACCAGATCCTCAAATTCACAATCCCCAACAACCGTAAAAATCATATTATCAGGCTTAAACATTCTCTTAAACCGAGTCATTAACTCATTACGACCAATCTTATTCATTGTTTCATAAGTTCCAATCAAGTCAACTCCCAAAGTGCCCTCATAAAGCATACTCTGAATCTTATCAAAAACATAATGCTGAGGACTATCCTTCCTCATCTTAATCTCCTCAAAAATAACCTCACGCTCCTTCTCTAACTCTGTAACATCAAATTTCGGATTCTTAATAATATCCGCCATAACGTCGAGAGCAATCTTAAAATGAGCCGCCGGCATTTTAAACCAAAAAGAAGTCACAGTATCAGCAGTAAAAGCATTTAACTCTCCACCAACACTTTCAATCTCTCTATAAATATCCTTAGAAGCTCTAGTCGTAGTTCCTTTGAAAATAGTATGCTCAATATAATGACTAATACCCTTTTCATCTAAACTCTCATGGAGCCCACCACTCTTAACAGTAACAGACAAGCTCACAACAGGAACATCTCTCTTCTCATGTAAAATTGTAAACCCATTATCTAAAATCTTCTTATTAAAATTTTTCTTCATATCTTTCATAGTAGTTAGCCTCGATAATAAAAGTGTTGCACTTTATTTAAAGATAACTGTACACAGATGTCAGACTTCAGATATAAGATGAGAACAAAGGGTAATCAAATCACATTAGATATTTAGATCGATAACTCCCATACAAAATTTCGTTAAAACTTTGCCCCGACTGATTTACATTGAAAACTTTTCCAAGGGTTTTCAATTGCCTGTAAATTTGTCCACAAGGGTTTTAACCTGCCTGAAATTTTGGCACCTATATTAACTAAATGAATGGTGCCTGGCTTAGCCAAAATTATAAACGACAATGCTCAGTTCCAATGAGTCTCAGTTGAGAAGCAGTTTCCAACATTTCATGCACACAGCCTGAAAAATTTTATTCAGGTTCTCGTGCCCCTTAGGTACGCGAACGAATAATTCAAAATGTTTTGGCAACAATGGGGGTGGGCAGAATAATTTTGGGT
>JAQICZ010000036.1 GCA_027858295.1 Nanobdellota archaeon
GGGGAGAAAAAAGATGAAAAATAGAAGCAACTTTAAAATCGCAGATTTTTATAAAAAAGAAGTACTTGCCGTTTTGAAAAAATATCCAGAATTAAAAAACACTAATATTGAATTTAAAGAAAGAACAGTTAGAACAACAATGGCCTCTAGACCTAAATTGAGTTATTTATTTCTACCAAAAAACAAAAGAAAATATCTAATTTCCATAAACAACAAGCACGAGAAACACACAGGATATAATGTAAGAAAAATAGACAAAAATATATCAAAAGGAATTTTCGCACACGAGTTAGGACATATAATTGATTACAAGGAATACTCCAATTGGGAAATAACTAAGTTCGGAATAAAATATTTATTTTCAGATAATTTTAAAAAAATAGTTGAAAGAAGAGTTGATAGATATGCAATTAACCATGGATTTGGTAGACCTCTTGAAAAATTTGCAGAAAAAGCATTCCATTCTATTGAAATGCCAAAAAAATATCAAGCACTAAAACACAAAATATATTATTACCCAACAGAATTGTTAAAACTAATAAAAACATATGAGAAGAAAAAGATATAATCTCCTAATGTCGCAACCTTTAAATAGACATATGAACATGTATTCATATGAATTGCGACGCATACCACATTTTTTTCAAGAATCTAGCAAATCCGCTAAAAACAAAAATCATAACAGAGCTCAGACAAAAATCCATGACTGTTTCTGAACTGACAGAAATAATTAAAGTGGAACAATCAAAACTCTCCCATGCTTTAACAAATTTAAAATTCTGTAAACTAGTAACAGTAAAGCAAAAAGGAAAACAAAGAATATATTCCCTTAATAAGAAAACAATTCTTCCAATTCTTAAAATAATTGATAAGCACAGAATGAGCTATTGCTCTGGATGTTCTTCTGGTAAAAAATAAAATGAAAATATATTTAGATAACGCGGCAACAACACGTGTTGATGATAAAGTTATGAAAGCCATGATGCCATATTTTACAGAACATTATGCCAATGCTTCTTCATTGCATATGGAAGGCACAGAATCAAAGAATGCAATAGACAAAGCAAGAAGAACAATTGCCACAGCATTAAACGCAAAAACACAAGAAATATACTTTACTTCCGGAGCAACAGAATCAAATAACTGGGCAATCAAAGGATTATTCTGGGTTAACTCTCCAAATAAAAATCATATTATCACGTCGTCAATAGAACATGATGCAATAATTAATACTTGTAAATGGTTAGAAAAACAAGGCGCAGAAGTTACTTATTTAGACGTTGACGATGAAGGTTTCATAAATCCAGAAGATGTGAAAAATGCAATAACAAAAAAAACATTTCTCGTATCAATAATGCACGGAAACAATGAAATTGGGACTATCGAGCCAATAAAAGAAATAGCCGAAATATGTAAAGACAAGGGCGTACTATTCCACACAGATGCAACACAATCATTTACAAAAACAGAGCTAGATGTTAAAAAAATGAATATTAATTTAGCTTCAATTAATTCCCACAAAATTCACGGACCAAAAGGGGTCGGTGCCTTATACATAAAAGAAGGAACAAAAATAGAACCACTTCTGCACGGCGGAGGTCACGAAAAAAAGCAAAGATCAGGAACAGAAAATGTTCCAGGAATTGTTGGGTTCGCAAAAGCCACAGAATCAACTTCTTCAAAAGAAATAAAAAAAATGATTGAACTAAGAAACAAACTAATCGATGGGATACTAACAACCATACCAAATACAAAATTAAACGGCCCAACTGGAGCAACTAGACTGCCTCATAATGTCAATATCTCCTTCACAAACGTCGAGGGTGAAGCAGTGGGTGGATATCTCGAAAACAAAGGAATATTAGCGTCAACAGGCTCTGCTTGTATGTCAAACACCCTCTCTTCAAGCCACGTACTAAAAGCACTAAATCTAACAGACTTGGAACAGAATTCTTCAGTCAGATTCTCCCTGTCAAAATATACGACAGAAAAAGAAATCGATTACGTTCTCAAAGAATTGCCCAAAATTATAGAGAAACTAAGAAGGCTAAGCCCTTTGGTCAATTAAAATTATTTCTTGCAACTATTTTTTCCAGCAATCCAATTAGATATTTAGGTCTCTAATTCCCCCAGATTATATTGGGACAATATTTGACTATACTAAATCTCAATTGAGAAATTATCAAATATATTCCATGCACGCACCGCGAGGGATAATTAAATCTGCCCGAGACTAACTAAGCATATCAATCTGCCTTCCGCCCTATATCCATATATCAATCTGCCCTGCCCCAATATCAAAATATCTTCATCAAAACCATTTTAAACTAATATGAATTCTTTTTCACATGACTAAACAAAATTCCCGTTAAATTGTTTCCCCAGACATCTTTACATCGAAAACTTTTCCAAGGGTTTTTGATTGCCTGTAAAGTTGTCAACAATCGATTTAACATGCCTGAAATTTTCGTTTTCCTATATTAAGGATGCGAATAGACTTTACATCACAAAAACAAAATGACAAAACAAATAACAAAAGATATGACTATTGCAGAAGCAATGGACGAGAATGAGAACACAGCAAAAGTTCTCTTTGAAGAAGGAATTGGTTGCGTAGGATGTATGATGGCTCATGCAGAAAGCCTAGCTGATGGATTAATGGGTCACGGCTTAAACGAAGAAGACGTTGATTTAATTATTGAAAAAATCAACAAAGAAGAATGAACTCCAAAATCATTCCAAAAGTCCAATTCAAAATAGCAAACCTAGATTCTCAGATTAAAGACATGATATTCTTTCTAAATGAACTCTCGATAGAAGAACTTCAATTTCAAATATTGTCAGAATATCCCGCTCTAGCCGCAAAATTAGTAACAGTAAACACAAATGAAGATAGAGCGAGAACAATAACAAAATTCTTCATACACAATCATAAAGAGAACAGAGGAAAAATAACAAAAGCTCAAAATAACTTCCAACAAACTTGGGACTCGATACAAGAACAATTTATGACAGCCTTATCAGAAACATTAGAAATCGATTGGCCAGAGAAGTATAAAGAAATAACAGCAAATCTTAGTATCTCCCCCATTTGTCCAATCTCAATAGAAGATAAAGAATTCAACATATTCTACAAAACAAAAATATTAGATTTCAGGGACTATATGTTCCCTAGAATATTAGCCTTCCTTTACAACGAAAAATGGAAACAAATTTTTCCAAAAGAAAAATTCAAATTCAAAAATTTAGCTTGGATACTATACGAGATTTCAACAACTGCAATAATCGCTGATTCAAAAATACAAAACAAATTCAAGTACAAGAACAAACCAAACCCTGACTATGAAAAAATCATAATAGGTGATAACTTCCTCCTAAACCACATAGAGAAACTCTACAAAAATAAAACTTCATTTGAAGATTTTCTAAAAAAGTCCTGGAAATTCATAAACACAAACAAAGAAAAAATAGAAGAACAATTAGAATAAAATGAAAATGTTTCTAACAAACCTCGCATTAAAATTTTTTAAACCCAACTTTGTAATAGTTGGAATTCCAGTAATCATCCAAAATAAAAAAGGTGAAATACTACTTGGGAAAAGAAGCAAAAACATTGCAATCTATCCAAATAGGTGGGGAATACCAGGAGGATTAATGGACTATAAAGAAACACCAGAGAGTGCAGCAAAAAGAGAAATAATGGAAGAACTAGGAGTAGAAATAAAAATAACAAAAAAATCCAATAAAATCTACAATGTTCTACCAACAAAATACCATAAACTTCATGGACTAAATATAGTCTTCTATGCAAGAATAACAAAAGGCCAACCAAAACCAAAAGACGAAACCCAAGAAGTAAAGTGGTTCAAACCCTCAGAACTAAAAAATATGAAACTAGCATACACTCACACAGAAATTCTAAAAAAAGAAGGACTAATATAATTACTTATATACTGTACTTTTCTATTTCAACCCAATAAGATATTACAATCGATAACTCCCCAGACTATAGGGAATAATACTCGGTTCACTAGGTCTCAATTGGGTGATTATCAAATACATTCCATGCACGCAGATACAAAATTTCGCAAAATCATTTCCCAATCGATTTTGCCGGCCTAAAATTTTGGCACGCCATATTCAAAAGTGAATGGCTATACACGAACGACTATCTCAATTTGTCCGAGACTAACTAAAACATATCAATCTGTCTTCTGCCCTCAGATAAAAATCAATCAAAATATTAGATTGATAACCCCCAGATTATAGGGAGCAATACTTCGCCATACTAAATCTCAATTACTCCATACATTAATCTCCGTTGAGCAGCTATCCCAAACAATTTCCGAACCCGAAGGGTAGCATTAATTCAATATGCCTTAAGCTATCTAAACATATCAATCTGCCCTACCCTCTCAAAACCCAAAACCCAAAACTAATTCACCATATTAATATGCCCTCGGCCTTTGCCTTATATCAATCCACCCCCGCAACATTTATATATGAAATATAGTTCATATGTATATAATGGGATTCGAATATTCAAAAGAAGTAATGAAAAACTTTCTAGAACCTCAAAACATGGGGAAATTAGAAAACGCAAGTGGAACAGGAGAAGTCGGTAGTCCAGCCTGCGGAGATATAATGAAACTTCAAATAAAAATAAAGGACAATATAATTGAAGATATAAAATTCCAAACCTTCGGTTGCGCAGCAGCAATAGCTTCGACCTCAATGATCACCCAGATGGTAAAAGGCAAACCCCTAGAATATGCTGAGACCCTAACAATGAAACAAGTAGCAGAAGAGCTCAAAGGATTACCCCAAATCAAAATGCACTGCTCAACAATGGGAATCCAAACACTAAAACGAGCAATCAAAGATTACAAAATCAACGAAGGTCTAATTGAAAAACCAGAAGACTGGGATTCAAAACAAGACGCAAAAGAAGCAAGAGAAGAACACATTCACATTATTAATAACAGGTGCATTCGGCCTAATCGCCGCCCTAGCCTGGAACGACGCCATAAAAGCCCTATTTGTTGGACCTTGCGGAACAGAAGGAGCAGGAGCTTTATGTGAACTCTCAGCAGGAGGTCCATGGGTTTATGCAGTTGTAGTTACAATAATCGCAGTTCTAGCAACAATCTGGATTGGTAAAGTTGCAGAACGAGCTGAAAAAGTAAGAATTAGAAAAGCTAAAAAATAACTCAGCTCAAACAAAATTTATTTTTTTATTAATTATTTTATTCATTCTCAAATATTAAAAATTTTTCTATTCTCCAACAGCAGCAAAATCTGTACTACACTTAGGACACACAACATTCATTTGATGTTCATCTAAATCACCAGGCAGAACAAATTCCTTACCACAAAGAGGGCACCTAACTTTTACTTCCTTATCCATAAAAATACATAATTCTAATATTTATAATAATGTACACGAATACAAAAAACTACCACTCAAAACCCCACCAGAAAATCCTCCAACCAAGTATGCCCATACAAAATTTCGTCAAAACTTTTCCAAGGGTTTTGACCTGTCTGAAATTTTGGCACCCATATTCCCAAGCGAATAGGAGACAACATAACATTAATTCAACATATCAATTTGCATTAGCCCTTTGCCCTGACCTAAAAATAATCCTACTTAGCCCCTAACAGAATCTTCACCAACATAATGTCACTATACTCCACCATACCAGCAAAATCCCCATAAACAGGACCAATCTTCTCAGTCCCATGCTTCTCAAAAGACTTTACAATATCATTATACCCTTCAACAGAATCCTTAATATATTGAACATCTAACTTCGGATCATCCACAAGCAAACGACCAATATAATTAACAACAGTCTGAGAAGTCAACCCCAAATCAGCAGCAATATCTTCAATAGATGTCTTCAGACCAATCAGCTCCTTAACCTTAGCCTTCCTCATCTCAGTTCTCTCTTTAACATTAATCTTAGGCTTATCAGGTAAAACACTCTTCCTTAATTCCTCATGCTTCTTATCAGCCTCAGGTTTCAAACCATCAGCTTCAATTTCATTATTAATAATACTCAAAACCTTTTCCCCATACTTATCAAACTTACTCTCTCCAGCACCTTTCACAAGCAAAAACAACTCCTTCGTCGTAGGATAAAAATAAGCCAACTCTTTCAAAACATTATCATTCAAAATAAAAAGACCCCGAATACCTTGCTCAAGAGCAACCTCATCACGAAAAACCTTCAACTTCTCAAATAATCCAGAATTAAAACCAGTCCTGATAACTTTTTCCTTCTTAACCTTTACCTTAACAATTTTTTTCTTCGCAACTTTCTTCTTAACCATAACAAGCCTAAAGAATTTAACTTTATAAGATTAATTGCAAAATTTAAACAAATCCAACAAATTTCAATACCCAAAATTAGCAGCTACCATATATATTCCATGCCCCCACCGGGGTGATAATTCAATTTGTCTTCTGCTCTATATTTCAATATCCAAAACTAACAGCTACCATATATATTTCATGCCCCACCGGGGTGATAATTCAACTTGCCTTAGACTAACTAAATATATCAATTTGTCTTCTGCTCTATATTTTAATATCCAGGACTAGCAGCTACCATGTATATTCCATGCCCCCACCGGGGTAATAATTCAATTTCCCCTAAACTAATTAAACATATCAATCTGAGGCCCAGCTTCCCCTATCGGGTCATGCCATTGGTACCTTCTGTCCTAAAAAATCAAGCCTTCATCAAAACCATAACCAGCCGTATCTCATCATAACTAACACTACCACCAAGCTCCTCAAAAATCGGAGTCAACTTGGTCCCACCAATCTTCAAAATAATCTCCTCAATTTTTCCAAAATCACCAACCTCATTTTTCAAATAAGAAATATCAACACCTTCTGCCAAAAGCAACTCAGCATATTTCAAAATAGTACCACGAGTAACCCCTAACTCTTTAGCAATATTTTCAGTCGGCATTTCTACCTCAAAATAATCTTTCGCAAGAGCCATTCGACCTTCCATACCAAGAACAGAAGCATTCACTCTCTCCGGCTTTATTTCATCAACAGACTTAACAATCTTCTTCTCAATCACACTTCCCCTCAATTCTTTCTGCCTTTTCACGGTCAACAGTTCACGGTCAACAGTCGACATTTCTTCCAAAAAACCTTCAATAACTGGGAGAAATATTTTCCCATAAACCCTCAACTTATTTTCCCCAACACCTTTAATTCTCAAAAAATCCTCACTCGAAACAGGAAAATAATAAGCCATCTCTTGAAGAGAAATATCACCAAACACAACAAAAGGAGGGACCCCTCCTTCACTAGCAACCTCTTTTCTAAGAGCTCTCAACTTTTCAAATAAATCCTGATTATAATCCAAATCACCAGACTTCTTTTTAGAAATCTTAACTTCTTTTCTATCACTCTTCATAAATTCAATATCAAACGGAGCACTCAAAAACTCCTGACCTTTTGATGTCAAAGAAATAGTTGGATATTCCCCAACACTTTTTACAACAAAACCTTCATTTATCAAATTTAAAACAACATCACGAAGTTCATCAACCGAATAATCTTTGACAATTCCAAAGAAAGGACTATCTCGATTCCAACCCTTAACATTACTCTTCCCCTTCAACATTGAAACAACATAATTAACACCAAAAGAACTACTCACAGATTTAACACAACCCAAAACATCCTTTGCAATCTCCGTAGCGTTAAACATCTTCTTCTCACTTAGGCAAAAGTCACATGCCCCGCAATTATCATTATCATATTCCTCTCCAAAATAATTCAAAATATATCTACGGCGACAGACCATAGACTCAGAATAATCAATCATTTGCTGTATTTTTGATCGAGCCTTCTCTCTCGCATCAAAATCAGTCATCTCACCTACAAAAAAATCATGCTTTCGTTTATCAGAAATTGAATAAAACAAAACACAATCACTCGGAAGCCCATCACGCCCCGCACGTCCAACTTCTTGATAATAACCTTCAAGTGTCTTCGAAAAAGTATGATGAATCACCATTCGAACATTCGGCTTATCAATTCCCATACCAAAAGCAATAGTCGCAACCATAATATTTACATCATCCTTAATGAAAGCATCTTGATTTTTCCGACGGATTTCGTCAGGCAATCCTGCATGATAATGCACAGCCTTATGTCCATGAAGATTCAAATTATTAGCAATCTTCTCCGTATCCTTTCTAGAAAAACAATAAATAATAACAGACTCACCCTTCTTCTCGTTAACCAACGTCAAAATCTTCGCAAAAGAATCCTTCTTTCTCATAATTCTAAAATTCAAATTACTCCGGTCAAAACTCGAAATAAAAACACTCGGATCTCTCAAAGAAAGCTGTCTAATAATATCACCCCTAACCCTTTTAGTAGCAGTAGCCGTCAAAGCAACGATTGGAACATCAGGAAAAACATTACGAAGATCTCTCAAATTTCCATAATCCGGTCTAAAATCATGACCCCATTCGGAAATACAATGAGCTTCATCAATCGCAATCATGCTCAAATTAATCCCCTTCAAAAATTCCATAAAAGAATACTGAGCCAATCTCTCCGGAGCCACATACAGAATTTTAATCTTCCCAGTAGAAACATCAGCCTTAATCCTATCAATCTCATCATAACCAAGAGAAGAATTAATGAAAGCCCCATTAACACCATTAGCCTTCAAACCATCAACCTGATCCTTCATCAAAGCAATAAGCGGAGAAATAACCAAAGTCAACCCCTCAAAAATCAAAGAAGGAAATTGATAACACAAAGACTTCCCACCACCAGTAGGCATCAAAACAAAAGCATCTCGCTTAGCCAAAACACATTCAATAACCTCCTTCTGAAACCCCTTAAACTCATCAAAGCCAAAAGACCTCTTCAAAACACTCTCCATACCACAACAAAAAAAACCAAGATTATAAAGATGATTGTACATATAGGCAATTGCAGACCGCAAACCATAGACTGTAAACCGTAAATATATTGCCATGCCTCAAAACTCTGTTAATACGAACCCCACCCAAAGCCGAAGGCTAACATTAATTTAACTGTCTTTGCCACTTGCCTTAATATCAATCTGCCTTCTTCTTCTGCAATTTAGATTCCAACAAGTCCACCAGCTCTCATATATATTCCATGCCCCAGCGGAGCGACTATTCCAACTGAGGCCCAGCTTCCCTATCGGGTCATGCCATTGGTACCTTCTTGCCCCCTAACAACCAATAACCAAGAACTACCAACCCAAACAAAACGAATAAAAACAATCAACTCATTTTGTTTGCATGCTAGACCAAATAATATCAACCAACATAATAGCTCTCCAATCAGAATCCCTAACAAAACTAATGATTCTAATAACAAATCTGGGAGACAAATATACACTCGCTACATTCACAATAATTCTACTAGGAATCTTCGTTTACAAAAAACAATATATGAAAGCACAAATTTTATCCCTAACAATGCTTTCAGGGGTTATTCTATCCCAAGCATTAAAACACATTATTCAAAGAGCCAGACCAATACAAATGCTTATACCAGAAACAGGATTCAGTTTTCCAAGTGGTCATACAACTCTATCAATAGCCTTCTTCGGAGTATTAATCTACCTCTTCAAAGATGAAATAAAAAACAAAACCTTAAGATATCTATTCATAACAATAAGTCTTCTACTACCCTTCCTAATAGCATTTTCAAGATTATACCTAAATGTTCACTGGTTTACAGATGTAGTCGCAGGTCTATTCATAGGAACAAGTTGCGTAATAGGCTCAATATATTTCTCAAAAAAATAAACTAATTCTCAAACTCAAGTGTACAATAATCACAAATCAAGTATGCAACCTGACAGAATCACTAATTCAACTGAGGCCCAGCTTCCAATATCGGGTCATCCCTTGTGGAAGGCCCAGTTTCCAATATCGGGTCATCCCTTGCGGAAGGCCCAGCTTCCAATGTCGGGTCATCCCATTGGTACCCGCAGCTAACTAAATATATCAATTTGCCTTCTGATAGTCCGACATCTGACTTCTCCCTACCCCTATTCCCAAAACCACCAGCTACTATATATTCCATGCCCCCAGCCTGAGAAATTCAGCTCAGGTTCTCGTGCCCCTTAGATACGGAGCGACTACTTTTAACTGTCCTAAACAAACTAAACATATCAATTTCCCCTCTGCCCCGCCTAACAACTAAAAACTAAAAACCAACAACTATTCTTTTAAACCACCTCCCCTTTCTTAACATATGAAAATATTATCATGGAACGTAAATGGAATCCGAGCAGCCCTAAGAAAAGACTTCTTAAAATCAATGCAAGAACATAATCCAGACATAATTTGCCTACAAGAAACAAAAGCCCACCCAGAGCAAGTAGAAATGGAACTAAAAGAATACGAACACCACTACTGGAACTCAGCAGAACGTAAAGGATATTCAGGAACAGCCATTTTCTCAAAAATCAAACCACTCTCAGTAAAATACGGAATCGGAAATCCAGCAGACATAGAAGGCCGAGTAATCACATTAGAATTCGAAGATTACTACCTCGTAACAGTCTACACCCCAAACGCAAAAATGGACCTCTCAAGATTAGATTTCAGATATAACGAATGGGACAAAGACTTCCTAAAATACGTAAACGACCTACCTAAACCAACAATCTTCTGCGGAGACCTAAACGTAGCACATCAAGAAATCGACCTAAAAAATTCAGCAGGAAACAAAACAACAAAAATAAAACCAGGAAGTTGCGGCTTCACCGACAAAGAAAGAGAAAGCTTCGATAATATAGTAGACGCAGGCTACATCGACTCCTTCAGACACTTCAACCCAGAAGAAGAAAAATATTCCTGGTGGTCCTACATGTTCAAATCAAGAGAAAGAAACGCCGGCTGGCGTCTTGATTATTTCTGCGTAAATAACACCCTAAAAGATAGAATGAAATCTGCGGATATTTTAACAGAAGTTCACGGAAGCGACCACTGTCCAGTTGTTTTGGAGCTTGAATAATTATTTATCGAACAAACTTTTATATCATTATCACTTGTGAATCATATATGAAATATTCAATTGTCACATGTCTTCAAATCGAAGCCACATCCCTTTAAGTAAAAATTCCCAAGAATTTTTGATTTCCCATAATCCCAAGCGAATGGGACTCGGGGTAATATTAACTCAACCTGCCTTCTGTCTTCACCGAATTCAACATACCAATCTGCCCTAATCAAACCAAAAAAATACCATAAAGATCTCTAAAACAAAGTTCACCAAATAATCACTTCTTTCTAAAATATTCTAACGCCGCGTCACTAGACAAAACCCTACCTTTCTTAACATCCTCAAGCCCTTTCTTAATTTTCAACCTAGACTTTTTATTCAACTCCAAAGAATCTTCAAGATAATTATCCAAAAGTCTTCGAATAACCTCATTATAAGATTCCCTTTCAACAATCTTCAACGATTTCAAAACTTCAACAGTTTTCCTTTCAATCTTAATCATCGTTTGATCTTCCATTATTATACCATGGTTTAACCGATTATAAACCTTTCTCCAATATCTTTCCGATTAAAGATTTTAAATTATTAATTGTAATTTTCTTATAAGCATTCTTTCTGTCTAAATAAGCAATACAAAATAAAATATCTCCTTTAAAAAATAAAAACAACCTCTTATCCCAAAATCTTAACCTTCTAACATTTCTACCAATTGAACCAATTTGCTTTGTCCGAACAAATAAATTATCAAAACTTCTTTCCAAACAAGCTTTGACTTTCAAAAACTCTTTTTCAGACCCAATGTCCTTCAAACAATTTTTAGACCATATAATCTCCATAGTACAAAAAGAAATACACAACAATTATATCTCCTATCACCAAACTCGGATAATCTAAAATAACATCACTAGAAGATTCTCAAAAAATAACTCTGTCCTAAAACTCTGATAAACTCAAACAATTTATGCACCCAGCGGAGCGACTATCATTATGCCTTCATAACTGAGCGGAGCTCAGCAATTTTACCACTTATTATGCTTCTTTCCAGAAAAATATTTAACCTTCTCGCTAATTCGCAAAATCTGATTATACTTAGCTGTCCTCTCCCCACGGCAAGGCGCACCAGTCTTAATCTTACCATTACCTAACGCACAAGCCAAATCAGCAATAAAAGCATCCTCAGTCTCACCACTTCTATGACTCACAAGAACATTCCAACCAGCATCCTTAGCCATCATAGCCGCCTCAATCGCTTCACTAATACTTCCAATTTGATTAACCTTCAATAACAAACAATTACAAGAGTCCGCCTTAATCGCTTTCTTAACACGCTTAACATTAGTCACCGTCAAATCATCACCAACAATTTCAACTTTATTTCCAATCTTTTTCCGAAGAGAAGCAAAACTCTTAAAATCATTTTCTTCAAATGGATCTTCAATAAAAATAATTTCTTTATATTTTCCAACCAATTTAACATAATAATCAAGCATCTCTTTCTTATTCCTCTTCAACCCTTCCAGATCATAAGTCTTACCATTAAAAAATTCAGAAGCCGCAGCATCAATACCAATTTTAATTTTTCCCGTATATCCCGTATTCTTAATCGCCTCACGTAATAATTCCATTGCATCATAAGCCCCATCAACATTCGGCGCAAACCCACCTTCATCACCAACACCCGTAGACCCACCACCATATTTTTTCAAAATCACTTTCTTCAATTCATGATAAACCTCAGCAGCCGCACGAATAGAATCCGGAAAATTATCAAAGTCAACTGGCAAAATCATAAACTCCTGAAAATCCAATTTATTGTCAGCATGTTGCCCACCATTAATAATATTACACGACGGCACAGGAGTTCTCATTGAGAGCTTCTTTCTAAACTTTGTTGCAACAACCTTATTCAAATATTCATAAAGAGGCAATTTATATGCACCAGCAGCAGCTCGACACACTGCCATAGATACCGCAAGAATCGCATTAGCACCCAACTTCGACTTATTATTCGTCCCATCAAGTTTAATCATAGCCTTGTCAATTTCAATAAGTTCCTCCTCAGCCATCCCAACAAGCAACTTCTTAATCGGACCATTAACATTTCCGACAGCCTTCATCACACCTTGCCCAAAATATCTAGACTTAATACCATCTCGAAGTTCACAAGCTTCATGCTCCCCAGTACTCTTTCCAGAAGGAACAATCGCACTAAACACGCCATACTGAGTAGTAACCTCAACCTCAACAGTAGGACTCCCTCTAGAATCCAAAACTTGTCTTGCAAAAATATCTTTTATCATTTTAACCTCTACAACTATATCACAAAAAGTCTTTTTATTTGTTACTAAAATGAAACATCTAGACATTAACCACTCTGCCCAAAAACTACCATTCCATGACTCCAACTCTGTTAACCTCCAGCAAACGACCTATGCCCCCGAACACCTAATTCAATATCCCAGCGGAGATGATTTTAGCCCTGTCGAAGACGAGCAAAAATCATCGTGAGTGTAACAGCAAAACCAACTATTCACACTTTATCACAAAAAGATTAACAAAACATATCATTTATTTTCATCAATCATAAAATCAACATTCAACGCAATAACTTTATATAATTAAAAACTGCTTAATTCTTATGGGGAAGAAGAGACAATCGACTAAAGAGAAAGTATTTTCAACTATAAGAAAAACGTTTGATAAACACCCAATCATTAAATTCATTTCAATCATTCTTCTGATTGTAGCTTATTCTTTATTTGTTTCAAAGTCTCATGGAATAAGAGAAGGACTTCTTGTTAGTACCTTAACATGGTCTTTTTTCGTATTATGTACACCAATTGCAGATGCAGGCATCCTAATAGATTTTCCCATGCGTTTAATTACTGGAATAAAGATGATTTATTCAGAGATTATTGTTTGGGTAATTGCGATAGGTCTCAATATCTTTGTATTTCTAAACTATCAGAATACTTACAACACAACAATTTTGCTATCACTATTTAAAAAAATACTTATTCAACCATTTCCATACTGGAGTATAATAATTTTGTCAGCAATTGGGACGTTCTTCTCAGTCTATATAGCAGATAATTTTACAGATTCAAAAAAAGGAACAAAAACGCACACAAGCTTTCTAATAAAGCACAAAATAATAATATTTACTTTTCTAATAATCTTTGTTATATTCATTTATGATTTTTTATTAAATAGTTTAGGCGTACAAATCCCCTTAATATAAACAAAATTCTACAAATAATAAAAGAGGGAACTTTCGAAATAGTAGAAAAATTAGAGAAAGAAGGCTACAAATTATTAGACAAAGAAAATTAACCTGAGAGCCTATCTAAATAATATTTCATTTGAGCAATTTCTTTTTCCTGAGTTTCAATAATTTTATCGGCAAGAACCCGAACCTCTGGATCACGAATATTCGCATAAGTGCTAGTTAAAATTGCAGAAGAATGGTGGGGAATCATTGCCTTCATATAACTCTCATCATTTATTGGAATCTGACTTCTCAAAAGAATAAATGCTAAAATAAAAATAAAAACCCCAATAAAAATAATTATACTATTTTTCTTTTTATCGAGATACATTTTCTTCATAATAAGAATCATCAAAATAGACATTGGCATAACCATCAAAAGTGCCATGTAAACACGAGTTAAACTCAAATAAATATGACTCCATGCAAAGACATTCAAAAACATTGCAGAATACATAATAATAAATGAAATAAATAAACTAAAATAAAGTCTAGAATAATTATCAAATTTCATAATAAAATAAAATAAAAATTATTTTAATAAGTTGTGACGAACATATCCAATCAAAACCATTAAAAATCAAAAAACCATATTTACATTATGTATTCAATCGAATTACTCAACCAAAAAGCTCCTACAAGAAAAGGGATAGATTTTAAAAAAAATAACTACACTATATTCTTTTTCTATCCCAGAGATAATACCCCCGGATGCACAATCGAAGCAAAAGAATTCACAGAGCTACTGCCAGAATTCAAAAAATTAAACACTCAAGTTTATGGCATATCAAAAGACTCCGAAGAATCACATTCTAATTTTATTGAAAAACATGACCTAAAAATAAATTTAATATCAGACGAAGATTTACTATTACACCAAAAATTCAAAGTATGGAAAGAAAAAAAACTAATGGGAAGAAAATTCATGGGAACAGTCAGAACAACATTTCTAATAGATTCGAATGGACGAATCGAAAAAGTTTGGGAAACAGTAAAACCAAAAGGCCATGCACTTGCGGTACTAACAACAATCAGTGAAGCAATGGGAAGACCACTACCAAAAAGACTCAATACAAACAAATAAGATAATCTTATTCTATCAAGTATCAATTGAGAAACTTACAATTTCTAAACATTAAAGACTCAAGTTCAAACGACCAAACCCAACGGGCAACATTAACTCAACTGAGGCCCAGCTTCCCCCATCGGGTCATCCCTTGCGGAAGACCCAGATTCCCATATCGGATAATACCATTGGTACTCCAATCTAACTAAAAATATCAATCTGCCTTCTGCTTTAAAAAATATGACTTCGCCTAAACAAAACAACAATACCTGATATAAACATCATCTTAGTAACCTCATTTTAAACAACATAAAAGCTAATTCAGTATATCCCACTACATAAATCCAATAATCGGAATCTATTAAATCACAGAAACTAATTTAAACCTACATATGAATTTAATTTCATGGAAAACAAAAAAGTTGGCTCACTAATCCTTGGAATTGCAACAGCTATGCTTCTTATTGTATATATTTTCAACAGAGCCTTAAATTCAATCGTAGCAACAACCTGTACTCACGGAACAAGCTGTACAATGTATGACACAATGACTGCACAATACGCCCTAAGCCTCTCAATCGTTGGAATAATCGTAGCAATTGGACTATATGTAATGCTCTCAAAACCAAATGAAACAATCGTAGAAAAAACTATAATCAAAGAAATAAAAGAAAAAAAGAAAAAACTAAACCTCTCAGGACTAGACAAAAAAGAAAAAGCAGTAATCAAACTAGTTAAAGACGAAGGCGGAGTAATCTTCCAAGCAGAACTAAAAGACAAACTGGAAATTGGAAAAGTAGGAGTAACAAGACTACTAGACAAATTAGAATCTAAAGGATTAATAGAAAGAAAACGTCGTGGAATGAATAACGTAGTAGTATTGAAAGAATAAACTAATTTCAGACCGCTGACATCTAAAATCCGACCTCCAATATTATCTATATCTAAACTACTCTGTCGCCACGAACCCTTCATGCCCTCACCGATGTAATAATTCAACTGAGGCCCAGCTTCCAATATCGGGTCATCCCTTGCGGAAGGCCCAGCTCCCCATATTGGATCATACCATTGGTACCCCAATCTAACAAAAGATATCAATATGCCCTATGTCTTGATACATTATATCTACTAAAAAACACCTCAACTCCGTAACTAATTACACCAAACTATTTATAACAAAAAATAACCTATAACATATACTAACAAAACCTTTTTAATCGAATAAACACTCATTAAAATAACATATGAATAATATTTCATTTAACACAACAGGAGAAAGGAGGAAAAAATATGACAAAAGAAACTATTGAAATTAAGAAATCAACTCTTACAAGCGGTGCGATTACAATATTAGTGATCTTACTAGCGATTTCCATGTTTACAGGAGGTTTTGGAATTGGCGATGAGAATATCGCTGCAAATGCTGTAGCAGTACCTACCGCCCCAGCAGCAGCTCCAAACGCACCAACAGCTCCAGTAAAAGTAGACATGAAAACAATTTTAGATGACGACGCAGTTGAAGGTGACGAAAATGCACCAGTAACTATTGTTGAATTCTCAGATTATGAATGTCCATTCTGTGCAAGATTCTATGACCAAACCTTAGGGCAAATCAGAGAAAACTACGTAGACACTGGAAAAGTTAAAATAATATTCAGAGATTATCCATTAGGATTCCATCAAAACGCACAAAAAGCAGCAGAAGCAGCAGAATGTGCAGGAGAACAGGATAAATACTATGATATGCACAACCAAATATTCGAAAACGGAGTAGAAGGTGGAGTTGATACATTCAAGCAATATGCAAAAGATATCGGATTAGATTCCGGTAAATTTGATACATGTTTAGATTCAGGAGCTATGGCAGCTGAAGTTGCTAAAGATTTAGCAGATGGACAAGCTGCAGGAGTCCAAGGGACACCAGCATTCTTCGTAAACGGAGAATTCATCTCAGGCGCACAACCATACACTGTATTTGAAACTGCAATCAACAATGCATTAGCTTAAAACAACACAAAAATTTTTTTTATTTTTATTTTTATTTTTATTTATTTATTATCATTTTCAGATAAATAGCCATCTCAAATATTAAAGCAAGGCTTCACCACATAAAATCTCAATTGAAAATTAATCTCAAACAATTCCCGGAACTACGAAACGATTAACATTAACTCAATTGCCTTTTGCCTTTTGCCTTAAACAAATTCAAATATCAACCACCTTCTGCTCCAAAAGGCCCCAAAATCTTTTTAAAGATTAAACACGAATATATTCTATGAAAAAGTGGTTAATCATAACATTAAGCATCATAGCAATCGCTGCGATATTATTTTTCACAACTGGCTCAATGACAGGAAAGACAGTTTACGAAACAGAAGGACCAACAACTATTGATGGCATTGTAGCAGATCATGTATGTGATGGTGGAGCCGATGGTGGATGTACAGGGACTCATGAAGTAGAAGAATCTTGTGACAACCTAGACTGCCCAAAGAGAGGAACTGAACTCTGCAACGAAGGCTTCTAAATAAACAATTGCATACAGCCAACCGCTAGCTGATAAATTCCCCCTAATAATACTTATACAAAATCTAATCTTTTTTTATAATGAATCCCAATCCCTCTACATACATTATCCTAAAACTCTGTTTACCTCCAGCAATTTCCTCACCCAACGGGTAACATTAACTCAATTTGCCTTCTGCCCTAAACAAATTAAACATATGCTCAGCCTCCAAAATTTATTTTGGGAGATAAATCCACGATAGCAATTTACGTTAGGATAAGTAATTACGAGTCACTTGTTTCTTGCAAAAAATTACCGAAGTGTCACTCTACCCTCTGCCCTCACCTCCAGCTTCTAGCCCCTAGTCCCTAGCTCAAAACCAAACCATTAAAAATATTTTTTTCTTCCTTTCATTATGTTAAAGAAAATAGGCTTTGATTCAAAACGATATCTTAATGCACAATCAACGAAAATATTCCAACGCTTAAATCTCTACGACAGATTATACATAGAATTCGGCGGACATCTAACCTACGACGGCCATGCTTCAAGAGTCCTACCTGGCTACAAACCAGACAACAAAATAAAACTTCTAAAATCATTAGGAGAAATTGACATAATTTATTGCATAAATGCAAAAGACCTACAATCAAAAAAACACCTAGGAGACTTCAACCTAAGTTACCAAGAACAAACCCTAAAAGATATTCAAGACCTAAAAAAATCCGGCCTAAAAGTTTCCTTCGCATGCATAACAAGATATGAAAACGAACCACAAGCCAAAGAATTCAAAAAAACATTAACCAGTAAAGGAATCAAAACCTACTACCACAAAGAAATCAAAGACTACCCCAATAGCATAAACGCAGTCTTAAAAGGTTATGATAACCAACCCTACATCCCAATAAAAAAGAAAATAACAATCATTACAGGCGCCGCAGGCGGCTCAGGGAAGATGGCAACCGCCCTATGTCAAGTATACAAAGACAGAAAAAAGAAAATCAAAGCAGGCTATACAAAATTCGAAACATTTCCAATATGGAACCTTCCACTAAACCACCCCATAAACATAGCCTACGAAGCAGCAACAGCAGACTTAGGTGATAAAAACATGATAGACCCCTACCACCTAAAAGCCTACAAAATAAAAGCAGTAAACTACAACCGAGACATCGAAAACTTCGCCATCCTAAAAAAAATAGCCGACAAACTATTCATAAAAGGAAACTTCCCCTACAAATCCCCAACAGACATGGGAGTAAATATGGCAAAAGAAGGAATAATTAACGAAGAAATCTGTAAAAAAGCCGCCATAAAAGAAATCAAAAGAAGAATGAAAGTTTACACAAAAGAATACAAAGCTGGCAGAGAGCCAATAGAAACAATAAATCGAATGAAAGAAATTCTCAAAAAAATCTAAAGCTTAACAATAGTTAGAATATAACCAATTCCTTTTATTCCCACCTTAAATTCTTCTGAAACATTACCATATTTAGACAACATTTGTTTAAGATCTTTAGAAGGAATCCAGCGAATATGAGTGGGGTCTCTTCCAATATTTGGAGGAACAATTGCTATTAATCTTCCTTTATTTTTAGTTACTCTGACTGCTTCCTTCAAAGAAATTTCTGGATTATACACATGCTCCAACATATGTGACAAAATAGAAGAATCAAAATAATTATCTGGATATGGAATCTTCTCAGAAAAACCGAGAACAAATTCTGCATTTTTTTTAAGAGAAATCGCAACCTGATTTGCTCTATTAACTCTCTTTTTTAACATATCAATTCCTATAATTTTTCTTTTAGAATTCGCTAGACTCAAAGCAAAATACCCATCACTACAACCAATATCAACAACAAGACCTTCTAATACATTTTTTAAAAACCACTCATTTCTCAAAATAACATCTGGAACATTTTGTTCAGCATAATCCTGGGTACTAAATTTATACCTTATTGGAAACTGAGCCAACGTTTTTTCATATAACTCGCATATATCTTCAGGAGATTTTGCTAATTGAAACAGCTTCCTTCTTTTCAAAAATAGTTTTTCCAATTCTTCTAAACTAAGATTCTTTTCATCAACAATACCTTCCACCATAACCATCAAAGTAAATCAACATTATTAAATTTACTTGCTACCAAAAATCATATGTCTTCTTATTGAAACCACATCCCTTTAAGTAAAAATTCCCAAAATTTTTTTCTTTCCCATACGCCAAAGCGAATGGAAAACCACTAGGGTGTGGATGCCTTTTTCGATATTATGGCACCCATACAAAATTCAATAAAAACTTTTCCAAGGGTTTTTATTTGCCCTGAATTTTGGCACCCTAAATAAAATATAATCAACTACGGGTATTTTATTTTCCCATATTCAGGATGCAAATGGTAATTCCTCTTATTCCCAAGCGAATGGGTATAAAGGGCGACCGTTTCCGATACAAAATTTCGTCAAAACTTTTCCAAGGGTTTTGACCTGCCTGAAATTTTGGCACGCCATAATCAAATATGAATGGCATCTCAAATAGAGGGAGTTGACAA